>CAZWGY010000029.1:0-19130 GCA_964633575.1 uncultured Desulfobacteraceae bacterium | reverse complement strand
CTGGAAAGTGACCACATTGAGCTCGGTATTTCTACGGGGTCCGAAAAAAGAAATGATTTTGCCCCTGACGGGCATTGTAAGGGAGCCTTTAACGGAAGTAAAGGGGGCGTCGCCGTTTTTTTCCACCGAAGGCGGGGGCTCGGCCCGCCGGCGAAGCGCCGTGATCCGTTGGTCAAGGTCCCTGGCGGCCTGCTTCAGGGATTTGGCCGCCGTCAGCGCGGCGGATTTGTCCGTCCGGACCCGTTCCAATAATGCCCGTCGCTCGGCCTGGGCCCGCTCGATTTCGGCCTCATGATCCCGCCGGGCGGCCGCCAGCCGAACCTTTTCCGCCTGTTGAGCCCGGAGGTCGGCGAGGATGGCCGTCTCCCGGTCCGTCTCCCGGTGCAATTTCGCCAGGATCGACTCGTCATGGTCGATCACCCGCTCCAGGGAAGTCTGTTGTCGGACGAGGTCGGTAAAGGATTCGGCGGTGACCAGAAGGTCGATCCGATGGAGATGGCTCATCCGGTACCAGGCCCGCAACCGCCGGCCGGCGTTCAGGCGCAACCGGTCGATCCGGCGGGCCAGAGCCGCCGCGTCGGCTTCCAGGGCAACCACCCGTGAGTTGATGGCATCGGCCTCGGCCCGGAGAGCCGCCGCCTTCCGCCGCTCCCGGCTCAAGGTTTGGTCGGCTGCGTCAAGCTGGGCGGCCAGAGCCTCTTCCTCGGCGGTAAAGGTCACCACCTCCTGGCGGATCTCTTCCAGTTGCCGTCGGATCTCCGCGGCCCGAGCCTCGGCCGCCGCCGCCTCATCCGAGGACCCGTCGGCGGCCCGCCCCTTGCCCGGGATCGCCAGGGCCGCGGTCAACGTGAAGAGGATCGCGAAAACCGTCGAAAGGACAGGTAGCATCCCAGCCATGCCACTCCCATGCACCCGGCGACAATGGCCGCCGAAGTGTCCAACGAAAAGAATCGAAGCTCGAGGAGCCCGGGAGGCACCGTCCGGGCAACCCGGTCCGAAAGGAACCGGAACGCCTGATAGAGGGCGAAAAGCCCGAGGCCGCCCCCGGCGGCTCCCCCGATGAATGCCTGAACGTAGAAAGGCCCCCGGATGAACCCTTCGGTCGCTCCCACCAGCCATAATATCTCGATCTCGTCCCGCCGGGCGTAGAGGATCATTTGGACCGTCGTGGCCACGAAAAAGATCGCGGCCCCGGTGAACAGAACCGCCATGGCGCTCCCCACCAGCCGGAAGAGCCGATGGACCCGGAAGAAGGTCTCCAGCCATTTCCGGCCGTAGGCCACATCCGCTACCCCCGGCAGAACGGCGATCCGGCCGGCCAGCCGGCGAAGGGTCCCGTCGTCGTCAAAGGGCCGGTCGGCCCGGACTTCGAAGGCGTCCGGGAGCGGGTTCTCGTTAAGGTCATCCAGCAGGCCGGCTTGCTTTCCGAGCTGCTCCCGGAGCCGGTCGAGCCCCGCTTCCCGGGGGATGAACCGGACCTCGGCAACCGACGGCAGTCCCCGGATGGTCCCGCCGATGGCCTCCGCCCGACGCCGGGGAACCCCGTCGTCAAGGTAAACGATGATCCGGATACCTTCGGACCAGGCGGCCAGGGTCGCCGAGGCGTTGACGAAGAACAAAAGAAACGCGCCCACGATCACCGTTGCCAGCCCGAGGGTGATAATGGCCAGAAGGTTCAGGAACCGGTGAGTCCAGAGGTCCCGGAACCCCCGGACGATGGCCCGGATCATGCCGGCAGGCGGGGGATGACCGTTGCCGTCTCCACCCGGCCCTCGTTCAGGATGATCACCCGGCCACCGGTTTTCCGGATGAGGGCGGTGTCGTGAGTGGCCACCAGGACGGTGGCTCCCCGGGCGTTCAGAGTTTTGAGGAGATCGAAGATGATCCCCGCCGACTCGGCGTCCAGGCTGCCGGTGGGCTCGTCGGCCAGAATGATCTCAGGATCGGTGGCGATGGCCCGGGCCACCGCCACCCGCTGCTGCTCGCCCCCGGACAGGCTGGGAGGAAAGGCCCGGCCCTTGTCCTCCATCCCCACGGTCCGCAGGAGGCTGTCCACCTTTTTCCGGACCCACCGGCCCCGTCCCCCGGCCGCTTCGACCACCAGCGCAACATTCCTGAAGACCGTCTTGGTGGGGATGAGCTTGTAGTCCTGGAAGATGATCCCCAGCTTCCCGCGGAGATGGGGAATCCGACGCCGGGACAGCCGTGAGAGGTTCATCCCGTCCACGAGAATCTGGCCGTCGGAGACCGGCTCGGCCAGGTAGAGGAGCTTGAGGAGAGTGGTCTTGCCGGCGCCCGACGGACCGGTGATGAAGAGGATCTCCCGCCGGGGCACCTCGAAGCTCACGTCGGCAAGGGCTTTCTTTGCCCCGTAACGCTTGTGGACGCCGTAGAGTGAAATGATCGATCCCCCATCGTCGGCCGGCATCAGCCGATGATTTCCAGGCCCATGGCCCGGAAGAGCGAGGCCTTGGAGATCATGAAATCGTAAAGCGCCCGGTAGTAGCTCGACATGGTCCGGGTGAGCAGGGTCTGAGCGTCAAGGACGTCGGTGGATGTGGCCACCTGCTCCTTGTAGCGCTCCGTGCTGATCCGGAAGCTCTCCCGAGCCTGGGCCACCGCCTGTTTGGCGGTGATGATGTTCTTCTCGGATTCCTTGGTTCTCAGATAAGCCGACTTCACCTCCAGTTGGACCTGATCGCTGATCTCTTCCTGGTTGTATCGGGCCTGAGCCATCCGGCTGCGCTTCTCCCGAACGGTGTGGCCGGTCCGGCCCCATTCCCAGAAGGTCCAGGATGCCACCGCGGTGACGTCCCACCGATGGGGGTTCGAGATCCCCGGTCCGCCATCGAGATCCCAGTCATCCCCCCGCTGATAGTAGTTGCCCTCCAGATCGACGCTGGGGAAGTAATCGGTTTTGCCCAGGCGGATCTCTTTTTCGGCGATCTCCACATCCAGCCGGGCGATCTTCAGCTCCAGCCGGTTCTCCTCGGCGGTCCGGATGCAAAAGTCCAGGCTCCGGTCAAAGGAGACAATCTGGATGGTCTCGTCAAGGGTAAAGGTCGTATCCAGCGGCCGGCGCAGGAGCAGATTGAGCCGGGATCGGGCGATTTCCAGGTCGTTATCCGCCGACACCAGCTCCTGCCGGGCATTGGCCAGCTCGACCTCGGCCTTTAAAACCTCGTTCAGAGGGGTCATCCCCGCCTCATGGAAGTGGCGGGCCACGTCCCGGTGGGCGGTCAGTTGCCGGACGGCCTGCTCAGCCACCGCCTTGAGCTTCTTGGCCTTCAGGATGGTGAAAAAGACCGTTTTGGCGTCCAGAATCACCTCCCGGCGGGCGATCTGGGTTTCGATCCGGGCGGCGTCGAGGCCAAGCTGAGCGATCCGGTAGCGGTTCAGGTTTGAAAAGCCGGTGAAAAGGGGCTGACTGACGGTGCCCACGAAGGAGTATTCGTCCTCCGGGGCCGTGATCCCGACACCCTCGGTTCGAGTCGCCTCGTCGTTCCGGCGGTATTGGTAGCTCGCGCTCAAGGATGGGAAGAACCGGGTCCGCTCCGCCGCCCGGATGGACCGGGCCGCGGCCGTCCCCTCACGGGCGGCCTTGAGGTCGAGATTGGCGGCGATGGCCGCATCGATGGTTTCGCGGAGGGTGAGCTGCTCCTGAGCCGCGGCCGCCGGCGGGCCGACAACCGAGGCCAGAAGGAGCAGCAACATGATCCGACCACGCCAGGAGCGTCGGATGCCGTTTCCGTTTGGGGGTTGCATGAAGGTCGTCATGTTTGCTCCTTCGGGTTTGGGATTGACCGGCGAAGGCCTCGCTGATATGGTGTTGCGACGAGCGGTCGGGAGTGCCGTACCCGGTTTTCCCTGCTCCAAGCCTCCGCTGAAATTCCCATCAAAAGGCTTCTTCCGTTTTCAGTGGAGGCTTTTTTATCGCATTTGCTGCTTTGAATCAACTGTTTGTTGGCGGGGAGGGGTTATGGACCGGGAAGAGATGAAACGGGAGCTGATCGACCTGCTGGTGGCGCGATCCTTTCAGTATCGGCCGGAGCCGACTTTCCGGCTCGTATCGGGGCGGATGAGCCGGTACTATGTCAACTGTAAACCGGTCATCCTGAGTCCTCGCGGGATCTACCTGACCGGACACCTGATCTTTGAGGCCATCCGGAACCTGGACGTGACCGCCGCCGGGGGCCTCACCTTTGGGGCGGACCCCATCGCCGTGGCGGCCGCTTTTGCCTCGGAGCTGGCCGGCCGGCCCATTGCCGCCTTTTCCATCCGGAAAACGAAAAAGGACCACGGGATCGCCCGATGGATCGAGGGGGATCTGGCTCCGGAGACGGCGGTGGCCGTCCTCGAGGACGTGGTGACCACCGGGGGCTCCACCCTGAAGGCCGTGACCCGGGCCCGTGAAGAAGGGCTGACGGTCCGGCGGGTCGTGACCCTCGTGGACCGTGAGGAAGGCGGGATGGCGGCCATCCGCCGGGAAGTTCCCGACGCCGTGGCCATCGTCACCCGATCGGAGCTGATGGCGGCCTATCCGGGAATGTAGGTGGCACGGGAGCTTTCCGACTCCCAGGCGCTCACCCGGGAAACCCGGACCGGGGCGTCGGTGATCCGCCGGTCAAGTTCGGTGGCGATCAGGCGGGCGATGTTTTCGGATGAAGGCGGGCAGGCATCGCCGAAGGCATCGATTTCGTTTAAAAACCGGTGATCAAGGCCCTCGATGATTTCGGCCACGTGGCGCTTCAGGACCCCGAAATCCATGAGAATCCCGGCGTCCGGTTCGAGCTCGTCGCCGACCACGCAAACCTCCACCTTCCAGTTATGGCCGTGGAGGTTTTCGCATTTCCGGGCGACCATCTTCAACTGGTGGGCCGCGGCGAAGTGGGTGACGACCGTCAGCTCATACATGGGATCACCTATCGGGCGGCCTGAGCGGAGTCGCCCCTGAACATGTTTTTGAGCTTGCTCGTCAGCTTTTTCGACTCCAGCTTCTGGAACTCCCGGAGCAGGTTCTCCTGCTTCTTGGACAGATGAGTGGGGGTCTTGACGAGGACCTGAATCACCTGGTCTCCCCGCTTCCCGTCCCGCAGTGATGGAATCCCCTCTCCCCGGAACCGGAAAATCTCGCCGGGCTGAGTTCCCTTGGGGATCTCCAATGCCTTCTCGCCGTCCAGGGTCGGCACCTGGACGCTGTCCCCGAGAGCCGCCTGGATAAAGGAGATGCTGATCCGGCAGACCACATGGGTCCCCTCACGCTCAAAAAAATCATGGGGTTCCACGTGGATGAAGACGTAAAGGTCGCCCGGCGGGCCGCCCTGGATGCCGGGCTCGCCCTCGCCGGTGAGCCGGAGCCGGGAGCCGTTATCCACACCGCCGGGGATCTTGACCGATACCCTCTTGGCGGCCTTGACCTTGCCGGTCCCCCGGCAGTGATGGCAGGGATTGGGAACGGACTGGCCATTGCCTCGACAGTGGGGACAGGTGGTCCGCACGGTGAAGAAGCCCTGGGTCCTGGAGACCTGGCCGGAGCCGCCGCACTGCCGACAGGTTTCCGGATAGGTCCCCGGCGCGCAGGCGCTGCCGTTGCACTCCGAACAGGTGGTCATCTTCTCGACCGTGATCTCGGTCGCCTTGCCGAAGGCCGCATCAAGGAACCCGAGCTTCAGGTCATAGCGAAGATCGGAGCCCCGGTTGGCCCGGGCCCGGCCTCGACCCCGGCGGCCCGTGCTGAAGCCGAAGAAGTCCTCGAAAATGTCGCCGAATGAGGAGAAGATGTCGTCGAACCCGCCGAAGCCGGAGAACCCGGTTCCCTCAAGCCCCTGGTGGCCGTATTGATCATAGAGGCTCCGCTTCTGGGGGTCCCGGAGCACCTCGTAAGCCTCGGCGGCCTCCTTGAATCGCTCCTCGGCGACGGCGTCACCGGGGTTTCGGTCAGGGTGATATTTCATGGCCAACTTTCGATAGCTCGCCTTGATCTCCGAGTCGTTGGCCGTTCGGGAGATGCCGAGCACCTCGTAGTAATCCGCTTTGGTCGCCATAAATCTTCCAGTTGCTGTTAAATGCCGTTTCCGTCCGCTTTGGTTGATTGAGCTGTTTGGAAATCAATTGAGCTGTTCGGAAAGCAATTGATTGATTGAGCTGTTCGGAAATCAAGCTGTTCGAAAATCAGGGGATTCCCGCCCCCGCCCGTGGCGCGTTCGATCCGGAAAATGCCTCGACGGGCCGGAACCGAATGAATGGAAGCCAGGGTCCTCCGCTAGAGTAATGCAAAATTCGGCCGTGTCAACGGACGGGAGGGGTGGCTCACCCCACGAAGGGTCGGCGGAGCACGGTGTCCTTGAGCCATCTCCGGTCGTCTTTTTCGGGGTATTCGATGGTGTAGTGGAGCCCGCGGCTCTCCTTCCGGTGCATGGCGCACTGGATGATCAGATCGGCGACGGTGGCGATGTTCCGAAGCTCGACGAGGTCGGCGACGACCTTGAAATTCCAGTAATACTCCTGGATCTCGGCGGTGATGATCTCGATCCGGCGCCGGGCCCGGGCCAGCCGCTTGTTCGACCGGACGATCCCCACGTAATTCCATAGGAACCGCCGGATTTCGTCCCAGTTATGGGACACCATGATCATCTCGTCGCTGTCGGTGGTCCCCGACTCGTCCCAGGGGGGAGGTTCGGGTGTGGTGTGGAAGTCGGGCCGGTCCATCTCCGCGACCGCCCGGCCGGCGGCCCGGTCGGCGTAAACCAACGCTTCGATGAGGGAGTTGGACGCCAGGCGGTTGGCTCCGTGAAGGCCGGTGCAGGCGGTTTCCCCGATGGCGTAAAGCCGGTGGATGTCGGTCCGGCCGTAGATGTCGGTGGCGATCCCCCCGCACATATAGTGAGCCGCCGGGACCACCGGGATCGGCTCCCGGGTCATGTCGATCCCGAAGGCCAGGCACCGCTCGTGGAGGTTGGGAAACCGCTGGCGGACGAAATCGGCCGGCCGGTGGGAAATGTCGAGAAAGACGGAATCGGCGCCGGACTTTTTCAGCTCGGTGTCGATGGCCCGAGCCACCACGTCCCGGCAGGCCAGGTCCTTTAACGGGGCGTAGCGCTCCATGAACGGAGTGCCCCGGCCGTCCAAAAGGATGCCCCCTTCCCCCCGGACCGCTTCGGAGATGAGGAAGTTTTTGGCCTCGGGATGGTAGAGACAGGTGGGATGAAACTGGACGAACTCGAGGTTGGCCACCGTGGCCCCGGCCCGGTAGCCCATGGCGATCCCGTCGCCGGTGGCCACGTCCGGGTTGCTGGTGTAAACATAGACCTTTCCCGCGCCGCCGGTGGCCAGTAACGTGATGGTGGCGCAAAAGGTCTTCACCGCCTGCCGCCGGGTGTCCAGAACATAAGCCCCGCAACAGAAATCCTCGTGGGTGGTGGTGACTTGACCCCGGCGAATCCGGGTCGAGCAGGTGATCAGATCGACGGCGATGTGATCTTCGAAGACGGTGATCCGCGGATGGCGCCGGACATGCTCGACCAGGACCCGCTCCACCTCCCGGCCGGTCATGTCGGCGGCATGGACGATCCGTTTCCGGGAATGGCCTCCCTCACGGCCCAAATCCAGCTCCGTCGATGGCTCCCCTTCCCTCAAATTGAATCGAACCCCGAGGTCCATCAGCTCCCGGATTCGGTCCGGCCCGTTTTTGACCACCAGCTCCACAACATCCCGGTTGCAGAGACCGTCGCCGGCGGCGAGGGTGTCTTCAATGTGGAGGTCAAACGAGTCCAGCCGGTCGAACACGGAAGCGATCCCGCCCTGTGCCTGAGCGGTATTGCTGTCGCTGATGCCCCGTTTGGTCACCACGGCAACCGTCCCGTATTCGGCCACCTTCAGAGCGAAGGTGAGACCGGCCACGCCGCTGCCGATGACCAGAAAATCATATTGATCAAGTTGGTTGGACATCACACGCCTTATGAGCTCCGCTTGTCGTCCGAGATCAGTAGTAGGACCGCCGGCGCTGTCGGCGGATGCTCATGCCGAGAAGCATACCCAACAGGAGCACGCCGCCTCCGGCGAGAAACCAGCGGATGGTCCGCTCCTTCCGAAGCCCCCGGACCTGTTCCGCCAACCGCTCCGCCCGGGTCTTCTGGGCCTCGAGATCGGCGGCGGCCTCATCGTAGGCGTCCCGCATCGTGATAAAATCGGCGCAATCGACCTTCAGGGTTTCCAGGGAGCGGTTTACTTCGTCGAGCTGCTCCTGCTTTTCGGCGGCCGCGGTGCTCAGAGCCTCGTTTTCCTTTTTCAGGGCCTCGTTTTCCTCTTGCAGAGTGGCGAGCTGGGCGGTCAGCTTTTCGTTTTGCTCCTGAAGCAGGGACAGCTCGATCTTGTTGGGGGGCTCACTGGTCAGAAACCGGCTGAGCACCCATCCGGTTTTCCCGTCGGGAAGCCGCACCCGGGTCCATCCGCCTTCCTCGCCGAGCACCTCCACCCGCTGCCCCGACTGGATTTCATCGACCACCTTGTGGCTGACGCCGGGACCGGTTCGAAAAGTGATCCGGATGATGTCGTTGACATACATGGATCGGGCACTGACCCCCGCCGCGCCCCAGAGCAACAGCAGGCACGCGATGATAAGCGGCTTTTTGATATGCATCCGTTCTCCTTTGTGCATCCGGAATCGGCCGGGCCTGGCGACTCGTTTGGTCACCATAATCGGCACAAGACGATAGCACGTTGGCAAACAAAAAACAAACGGGACGGGATTTCCTTTATCGGCCTCCGGGGCTGTGGTAGTATAGCACGACCATGGCAAGATGCCCTGACCCGAGCGACGGGCCTGATGGAAAGGATGTGTCAAGATGATCGTCTATGACTTCCAATGCGACGGGGGCCACCGGTTCGAAGGGTGGTTCGATGACCGACGGAGCTGCGAGGAGCAAGAGGCGGCGGGCCTCATCACCTGCCCCACCTGCGGCAATGAACGGGTAACCCGGCTCCTCTCCCCGGTGGCGGTCCGCACCGCCACCCTGGCGGAACGGCCCGCCGACGGTCCCTCGCCGTCGCCCGAGGCTCTCGGCCAGGCGGTGTCCCGATATCTGGAAACCCATTTCGAGGACGTCGGGTGCGATTTCGCCCGGGAAGCCCTGAAAATCCATTACGGAGCGGCCGAACCGAGAAACATCCGGGGAGTCAGCTCCGAGGTGGAAGAGCAGACCCTCAAGGACGAGGGAATCCGGTTCTTCAAGATCCCGGTGCCCGTCCCGGAGCCGGAGGATTGACCCGGCCCTCACGCCGTTTCCGGGCCGGCGTCAGCTCACCGCCTCGACCAGCCGATCCAGCCCCTTCAGATCACTGACCGAAAAGACCCGCCCCGGCGCCCCCTTGGGCATAATTTTCCGCATCATCCCGGACAACACCCGGCCCGGCCCCAGCTCCACATAGACATCCACCGATTCGTCGATGAGCCGGCATAAGGACTCATACCAGCGGACCGGATGAGTGAGCTGGGCCGCCATGATCCGGCGGATGGCCGACGGGTCGGACTCGATATCGGCGGTGACGTTGTGAATCACCGGGACCTCGGGCGCCGAAAACGGGATCGTCTCCAGAAACGCCGCAAAGTCGGTCTCCGCCCCCGTCATCAGCTCGCTGTGCCAGGCCCCGCTGACCTTCAGGGGGACGGCCCGGGCCCCTGCTTCGGCCGACAGGGCCTCGGCCCGCTTCACCCCGGCCGGAGACCCGGTGACCACGATCTGAGTCTCGGTGTTGTGGTTGGCCACCGACACCGGCCCCGCTGAAGCCGCCGATTCGGTGATCGACCGGACCTCATCGATGGGCAGCCCCACAATGGCGGCCATGGCCCCGGGATGACGCCCGGCCTCGCGGTGCATCAGCTCTCCCCGGCGGAAGACCAGCCGGAAGGCGTCCGGCGCGTCCAAAACCCCGGCGGCCCGGAGAGCGCTGTACTCCCCGAGGCTGTGACCGGCGGCCCGGGCCGGCCGGATACCCGCATGAGCCGCCGCGGCCAGGCACGCCAGATTGACCGCCGTGACCGCCGGCTGAAGGTGAACGGTTTCGGTGAGGGATTCCATGGGGCCCTTGAAGCAGAGGCGGGCGATGGGCAGGCGGGAGATCTCCTCGGCCATGTCGAAAATCTCCCGAACGAAATCATATTCCCGATGGAGCTCCGCCCCCATCCCCACCGACTGGGACCCCTGTCCGGGAAAGAGAAACGCGATGGTCGTCACACGGCACCTCCGTTGTCGTGTTCGGGCGCGGTCGGCCCGTTCAGGTTGAACAGCTTCCGGGTCATATCGAGATAGGCGGACCGGTTGCCGCCGCAACCGTTGTTTTTCAGAAACAGCGTGGGATCGTGGAGCGCCTTGTTGATCAGGGCCTCGGTCATCCGGGCCACGGCATCCCGGTCCCCCGCCGACAGGTGGTTCAGGCTCCCGAAGGTCTTTTTCAGCTCCGCCCGGGCGATCCCGGCCAGCTTTTCCCGCAGGGCCACGATGGTCGGTACCACGTCGAGGCTTTCGTACCAGCTCCGAAACCGGATCACCGCCTCGTCGATGATCCGCTCAGCCCGGCGGGCCTCACGTTGCCGGTCCGACACGTTCTCATCCACCACCCCCTTCAGGTCGTCGATGTCGTAAACATAGACGTTGGGCAGCCGGTTGATCCGGGGGTCGATGTCCCGGGGGACGGCGATGTCGATGAAGAACAGGGGGCGGTGCTTCCGGCCCCGGAGACACCCTTTGACCATATCCCGGGTGATGACGTAATCGTTGGCCCCGGTGGAGCTGATGATGATGTCGGCCCCGTGGAGGGCGTCCGGGATCTCTTCAAACCGGATGGCGGTACCCCGGAACCGCCGGGCCAGGTCCATGCCCCGCTCGAAGGTCCGGTTGGCCACCTGGATCTCGCCGGCCTGGTGCCGGATGAGATGCTCCACGGCCAGTTCGGCCATCTCCCCGGCTCCGATGAGGAGACCCCGCCGGCCGGCCAGGCTCCCGAAAATCTTCCGCCCCAGCTCGATGGCCGCGTAGCTGATGGAGACCGCGTGGTCCCCGATCCCGGTCTCGCTCCGAACCCGCTTGGCCACGAAAAAGGTCTTGTGGAGCAGCCGGTTGAGGATCACCCCCGAGGTCTTTTGCCGGACGGCCGCCCGGTACGCCGCCTTGATCTGTCCCAGGATCTGGGGTTCGCCCACCACCATCGAATCGAGACTGGCGGCCACCCGGAAGATGTGGCGGACGGCCTCGTCCCCGGTGTGGACGTAAAGGGCGTTTTCGAATCGGTCCAGCGGCACTCCCTTGGCCGAGGACAAATAATCCCGGGCCGCGCTCAGGGCCGCCTCACGGGTTTCCGTGGTCAGGAGCAGCTCCACCCGGTTGCAGGTGGAGAAGATGATCGACTCCGACACCGCCGGATGGCATCCCAGAGCGCACAGGGCGGCGTCGGTCTCCGGTCCGGAGAAGGCCAGACACTCCCGGATCTCCACGGGAGCGGTTTTGTGGTTAAGTCCCAGCAGTACGATATCGTGCATATATCCATTCGGTCCACGACGCCGAGGCGCCGTTACTGTCTAGTGAAGGGTTCGTGATGGCCCTCAAGCAGAAAGTTAACCCCCAGAAAGGTAAATAGCAACACCCCGAAACCGATGATCGACATGATCGCCGCCTTCCGCCCCCGCCAGCCCACGGTGAGCCGTTCGTGGAGCAGAGCCGCGTAAAAGAGCCACATCACCCCGGACCAGACCTCCTTGGGGTCCCAGCTCCAGAACCGCCCCCAGACCGATTTGGCGTAAACAAAGCCGGTGATCAGCCCCAGGGTGAGGGCCGTGAATCCCACCACGATCCCGGCATACCCGGCCGAATCCAGCAGGGTCAGAGAGGGGAGCCGGCGGAAGAAAAAGCCCCGGGTCTTGTTCTTGATGGCGCTCTCCTGGAGCAGGTACAAAATCCCGGTCCCGCAGGCCAGAGCGAACGCCGCGTTGCCGATGAACAGCGTCACCACGTGGAGAATAATCCAGAAGTTGCTGAAGACGATCTCCGCCTGAGCGGGGTCACGGGGCAGGCCGGCGGCGATCCCCAGAATCAGGGCGGCCAGGGGAGCGGCAATGGCCCCGAGGATTCTGAGGCCGTACCGGCGGTGAACCGCCAGAAAGACCGCGGCCACCGCCCAGGCCGAAAGCGACAGGGTGTCGTGGAGGTTGTCCACCGGAAACCGGCCGGTCCGGAAAAACCCGGTCCCGATAAGGGCCGTGTGACACAGAAGTCCGACGGCCATCAGGCCCAGGCCCCACCGGGACAGGGGCTGCTTCTGGAAAAACAGGTAGGCGAGGTAGCCGGCCGTGCTCAGGAGGTAGGCCAACAGCGTCAGGATCAGGAGCATGGCGGCGCCTCCGCGATCAGTTCCCGGTACCGGAAGCCCGGCCCGAGGACCTCGGCCATCAAGGCGTCGATCCCGTCAACGTCTTCGGTTCGGATCAACCCGAGGAGGTCTCCGGCGATCAGGGCCTCGAACAACGGCTTGTGAGCCTCGGGGGCATGGGCTTCGGCCAACAGGCGAGTTCGGATGGCCCCCATGAGCCGGAGCATCTCCGCGTATTCGGGACCGAATTGGCCTTCCAGTTCCCGGCGGATAGCCTTGGCCAGAGCCGGGCTTCGGCCGGATGTGGACACGGTGATCGTCAGGTCTCCCCGGCGGATGACGGCCGGGAGAATAAACTGACAGATCTCCGGCCGGTCGGCGATATTGCACAAGACCCCCCGGGCCTCGGCGGCGGCGTGGATTCGACGGTTCAGATCCTCGTCGTCGGTGGCCCCCATCACCAGAAAGGCCCCGTCGAGGTCCGATTCCGTAAAGGGCCGGCGGTGGAGGGTGATCCGGCCGGTCCGGGCCAGCTCGGTCAACGAATCGGTGGCTTCCGGGCTGACCACCGTGATTCGGGCTCCGCGGCCGAGGAGACCGCTGACCTTCCGGGTTCCCACGCCGCCGCCGCCCACCACCAGACAGGGGCGGTCCCGGACATCCAGGTGAATCGGGTAATAGGTCATGGCAGCTCCAACCGAAGGAGATCAGCGGCGAGGATCACCTCGCCGTCATAAGCCCGGCGGCACTGTCCGACCAGGTCTTCTCCGTCGCATTCGGGGTAGAAATGGGTGAGCATCAGCCGGCCGACCCCGGCCCGGGCCGCCATCTCCCCGGCCAGCGCCGGGGTCAGGTGGCCGTCCACCTTCATCCCCTCGGGCAGGGCCGACTCGCAGATAAAGAGGTCCGCTCCCCGGGCCAGGTCCACCAGGGAATCACAAACGTCGGTGTCGCCGGAGCAGACCACCGACGCGCCATTGGGGCCGGTCACCCGGTAGGCCAGGCTCATCGGAGTGTGAACCACCGGCGCCGAACGGATCGTCACGCCCGGAGCGAGAACCAGGTCGGCATTGCCGTCGGCCGATAACTCCACCAGGCTGAGCCGTTCCGGCGGAAGGCTGATCCAGTCTCCGTAAGCATCCGACAGTTTTCGGTAAAAAGGCTTGAGACCGGCGGCCCCGGCCACCGTCAGCGGGGTCCGCCGGCGGGTGACGTCCGGGTATTTGGTGGCAAACAGGAGCGTGGCCAGCTCGCCGGAATGGTCCGGGTGGAGATGGGTGAGAAAAATGTGGGTCAGGTCGAAATGGGTCCGTCCCGCCTGAAGGAGCCGGTGCTGGGTCCCCGGACCACAGTCGATCAGTATCCGGGTACCGCCGGTTTCGATCAACAGCGCCGAAGCGCTCCGGTCCAGTGAGGGCACACAGGTGCCGCTGCCGAGCACCGTAACCATAAGGTCGGGGGAACGTTTGGTCATCATCGGTTCTCCTCGGGCGTCCGGGGCAGGCCCACAACCTCTTTTTTAAAGGCCGGGGCGCTTTTCCGGTGCTTTTTTTCCACCTGGTCAATGATCCACTGGGCCAGGCGCTTGTCGTCTTCGGGGTCCACCACCGGCGCGAGGTCTTTCAGCGGGATCTCGGCCCGGGCCATGCTCTTGTGGCCCCCGGCGGACCCCAGATGCTCGAAGCTCTGCTTGGCCACCCGGCCGGCGTTCTTCCGGATGCCGTCGTTCCGGAAGATGATCACCAGGGTATCATTGGAGATCCCGGAAACGATGCTCCACTTCACCGGATTGACCCGCATGAAGAAGTCGGCGATGATCACGCAGACATCGGCGCTCATGACCTGGCCGAGATGAACAAAGGCCCGGCCCTTGCGCATGCAGAGGTTCTGGAGGGCGAGCTTGAAGTATTTCAGGAAGTCGAGCCGGAGGTCGGCCTGCTCGATTTTCCGGGCCAGATGAGGGTTGGAGTGGCGGAAGAGGAACTGGAACGCCTGAACATCCTCGATCCGGGCGTGGCGCTCGAAATCGTTCGTGTCGGTCTTGATGGCGATGAACAGGCCGGTGGCCAGCTTGGCCGACGGCTTGATCCGGGCGCTCCGGAGGTATTCGGTCAGGATGGTCGCGGTGGCTCCGTAGTCGGGCCGGATGTCGAGGTAGGGGGCCTGGACGTCGGTAACCGGATGATGGTCGATGACCACGTCAAAAGTGAACCGGGAAAAGACGTCGTTGTGGTCCGGCTGGGCATCGACAATGACGAAGCGGTTGAACTTTTCCCCGTCGATCTTGTCGGTATGGACCAGCCGGATTCCCAGCAGGCGGACCATGGCGATGTTGTCCGGCCGCTTGATGGCGTTGAAATGAGCCAGGGTCACCCCGGCGACCTTCCGCCAGAGAAGCCGCTTGATCGCCATGGCGCTGGCAATGGCGTCGGGGTCGGCATTGATGACCACCAGCACCTGGTCGGTGCCCGAAAACTGTTTGTAAAAACGACGCAACCGCTCGATATTGGATAGCTTCATAATAAAATACATCCCTTGTCCGTGACCCGCTGATTCTACGACGAGATGGCCCTAAAGACAAACGTTTTTTTCGGGCTTCCGGACCTTTTCCAGGGCGGACACCGGGGGGCGCCCAAAACTATCCGCTTGACATGACTTCCGGTCTTCTGCTATCGATGCTCACGATTGTCGGAGCGGATGTGAAAGCGAATGTTTTTCGACTTTAAAAAAAATCGTGACTGGTCCGAGCATCTAACCATCGTGATGCAGCTCGGCCTGACCATGGCCGGGTGCATCCTCTTCTGCCTGTTTGTCGGGCTGGCGCTGGATGGGTGGCTCGGCACCCGAGGCATTTTTACGACCGTATTCATCCTGCTGGGGATCGCCGGCGGGGCCAATGTGGCTTACCGGCAGATCATGGAAGTCACTAACCCGAAGAAGAATCGGTCTCAGGAATATGGAAGCGATTCGGCGGATCGAGAAACGATACGGCACCCGGGCCATGACGGCGGCGATTCTGGGCGGAGCGGTACTGATCGTCGCGGGGGAGCGGGCCCTGGGCAAGGGGCTGATCCTGGGGACGATCTTTAGCGTCATCAACTTCGTCCTCATGGGGATGACCCTCCCCGGCCGGGTGGATGCGTCCCGGCGGCGGGCATCGATCCGGGCGCTGGGGTCCATCGGATTCCGGTACCTGATCCTGGCCGTGCCCCTGATCGCCGCCATCCGGTTGGACTGGCTCGATGTTTACGCCGTGGTCGCCGGGCTGTTCATGGTCCAGTTGATGATCCTGGGGGATTACCTGCTGGGGCGTGGCTCCCTGAACAACTAAAATACAGATACGGTAGCACGGGAATCAAAGGTTATGGAAGAGCTGGGAAAAGTTCATCAATTGATTGTGCCGTTGTTCGGTCACCAGATGGTATTCAACCTCGATGCCATCATCATGACCTGGATCGTCATCGCCGGCCTGATTCTTTTTGGTTACCTGGCGGCCCGCCGGCGGGAGGTTCTCCCCGGCCCCCTTCAGGTGACCGGCGAACTGATCGTCAAATCCGTTTACGGACTGGCGGATGACGCCCTGGACCGGGAACATTCCCGGAAATACGCGCCGCTCATCTGCGCGCTGTTCATGTTCCTGCTCGGCTGCAACTGGCTGGGGCTCTTTCCCCACATGCACGAGCCCACCAAGGACCTGAACACCCCGCTGAGCCTGGGGATCATGGGGTTCGTCATCGCCCACTACGCCGGAATCCGCCATAAGGGATTCAAAAAGTACGCCAAGGAATACTTCGAGCCCATCTTCTTCATGATGCCGTTGAACGTCATCGGCGAGATGGCCAAGGTGGTCTCCATTTCCTTCCGTCTTTTCGGCAACATCATGGGCGGGTCGATCATTATCCTCGTGGTTTCCTACCTGATCTACTCCCTCATCCTGCCGCCGTTTCTGGTCGCGTTTTTCGTGATCTTTATCGGGGCCATTCAGGCATTTGTCTTTACCATGCTGACTTTAGTATATATTTCGGTACAGGTGAACTAGGCTATGGGACCAGATATTGAGACATGGGTTAAAGTGGCGGCCTTTACCGGCGGCGGCCTGGCCATGGGGCTGGGCGCCGTCGGCGCGGCCATCGGGGAAGGATTCACCGCGGCCATGGCCAATTCAGCCATCTCCAGGAATCCGAAACTATCCGGAGATATCTTCAAAAACATGCTGGTCGGGCAGGCCATTGCTGAGTCGGCCGCCATTTTCGCTCTGGTTATCGCCATTTTGCTTCTTTTCATGCAAACGGGCGATTCGAGCCTCCTGAAAGCGGCCGCCCTTTTCGGCGGCGGAATCTGCATGGGGCTGGGAGCGATGGGGTCGGGAGTCGGGTCCGGCTTTCCCGGCGGCCACGCCACCATGGGGATTTGCCGGCAGCCAACGATGACCACCCGGCTTACCACCAACATGCTGATCGGCTCCGCCGTCTCTCAGACGCCGGCCATCTTCTCAATGGTCGTGGCCCTGATGCTCCTCTTTCTCGACTTTTCCAACGCGCCGCTCTCCCCGACCTGGGCGGCTCTGATCGGCGCCGGGCTGAGCACCGGATTTGCCTCCATTGGATCGGGATACGGCAGCGGAATGGCCGCCGGCAGCAGTTGCGAAGGCGTCGCCCGACAGCCGGATTCATCGGGCAGCGTAACCACTATTATGCTGGTGGGCCAGGCGGTTTCCCAGACCCCGGCGATTTTCGGATTGCTCGTAAGCTTTATCCTGATGTTTAAGACTTTCCCCGAGTCCACTCAGCTCCACGCGGCCATGGCGGCTTTAGGAGCCGGACTGTGTATGGGATTGGGAGGCATCGGACCCGGATTGGGAAATGGCGTGACTGCGGAAAGCGCCGTCCGCTGGGCGTCGCGGAATTTGAAAAACGCGGGCGAGCTCATGCGGATCATGCTGGTGGGTCAGGCGGTTTCTCAGTCCACCGCCATCTATTCGATGGTGATTGCATTGGTTCTGATTTTCGTGGTGTAATACAGAGATTAACCCAACATTATCTCCAAGGAGGATGACAATGGCAATCGAAGGAGCGGACATCATTCAGGCGGCGGCGTTTCTGGGCGCCGGACTGTCCATGGGACTGGGCGCCATCGGCCCCGGTGTCGGCGAAGGCATGGTGGCGGCCAAAGCCTGCGAGGCAATCGGTCGGAATCCCAACGAGGCGGGCCTTCTCACCCGGACCATGCTCGTGGGGCAGGCCGTATCCGAGTCCACCGGTATCTACTCGCTGGTTATCGCGCTGCTGCTGCTCTTCGTCGTATAGAAAAACCATACCCGTCAACGGATACACACGGACTAGCTCCACGGAAGGCAAGCGATGGAAATCGTCAGTCAAGTCGCCCTGATCAGCATCAATGAGACGCTGGTGGTCCAGTTGGTATCGTTTCTGATCTTTCTGTTCATCATCAACCGCATCATGTTCCGCCCGTTACGGGGGGTCATGGGGGAGCGGGAAAAATACCTGTCAACGGTCCAGTCCGATATCGTCTCCGCGAATCAGGAGCTCGAGAAGGCCAACCGCCTCCTCAAGGAACACGAGGCGGCCACCCGGGCACAGGCCTACGAGATGCAGCGGGAACTCGAGGACCAGGGTGGCCGGCAGGCCGCTCAGATTTTCGCCGCCGTCCGTAAGGAAGTGGCGGAGATCAAGGAGCGGACCGAAGACGAAGTCGACGCGAAGATCGCCGAGGCCCGGAAACACCTCAAGGAAGAATCCCGGGACCTCGCGGTCAAGATCATGGAAAAGATTCTCGAGCGGAGGGTCGCCTGATGCGTAGAGAATATGGACGGATTCCGTGGATGGGAATTGGACTGGGAGCGGCCGGCGTCCTGCTGACCGGCACGGCGGCGGCGGCTTCCGAAGGCGCCGCTTCCTGGCGCGGAACCTACGACACGATCATGCTCTGGGTCAACTTCCTGATCCTGGCCTTCATCATCGTCAAATACGGTCGGCGGCCGCTCATGACCTTCCTCCGGAATCAGAAGGCGGAAGTGGGCCGGGAAATCCAGAATCTGGAGGCCCAGAAGGAGCGGGTTACCACTCAGATCGAGGAGACCTTCAAGGCCCTGGATGAAAGCGATGAACGCCTGAAGGATATCAAAGACCGGATCATCCGGGACGGCGAACGGAAAAAAGAAGAGATCATCAACGATGCCCAGGAGCAAAGCCGCTTCATCCTGGAGACATCCAAGCGCAAGATCGAAAGCCAGATCGTCCAGGCCAGAAAGACTTTTCGGGCCGAGCTGATCGACGAAGCCGTCTCCATGGCCATGCGGCGGTTGCCGAACGAGATTAGAGAGGAAGACAACCTGCGGCTCATCGAGCAGTATGTCCAGGCTGCCCAAGGCACCCGCTAAAACCCGCCGAACAAGCCCCACCGAAGCGGAAAAGCCCGGCCCCCGCCGTTAAGCGGGGGCCGGGCTTTTTTTTCCGCGCGGGGCCACGATCATCATTTGGGCCGGCGCCCGCCTCGCCCAACCCGTCCTCTCACCCCCGCACCGGGGCGCTGCCCTCAACCTTATTATACACGAGCTATTCTATCCGCAGATTACGCAGATGGACGCAGATTAAAAAAAATCTGTGAAAATCCGCGCAATCCGCGGATAAACAAAGCGCGAGGCCGGCACAAGTTTTGATCAATGCGGGTTAAACATGCCGGTCAGCCTGGGATTTTAATCCCAGGCGACGCCTCGGTTATAAAGATGTGTATGAGAATGAGGCCGTTGC
>CAZWGY010000028.1:0-19739 GCA_964633575.1 uncultured Desulfobacteraceae bacterium | reverse complement strand
CGGCGGTGAGCACTCCGGGCGTGTGAGTCACCTTCACTCCGGCCCGCCGGGCCGCCTCCACATCGATGTTGTCATACCCCACCGCGTAGTTGGCGATCACCTTCAGGCCTGGGACCGCTGAGAGGATCGTCTCGTCGATCCGGTCACAGAGGAGGGTAACGGCACCCTCGCACCCGGTCAGGGCCCGGATGAGCGCCTCGGGGGCCAGAGGGCGACTGTTCGGGTGGACGTTGACCTCGTAGCGGGCGCGGAGCATATTGATGCCGATTTCGGGAATGGGGTGGGCGACGAAGACGTTGGGACGCATGGGACCTCCTTTCGGATGGGCTTCCCGGCATCCACCGGAGCGGGACCGGACGCCCGTGAGCGATTCTAAGCCGCCATTTAACCCCATCGGCGGGCTGAAAGCAAGGTCCGGCCGCCTTGACACCGAGCCCCCCTTCGTCGTACATATCGAAAGAACCTCAGCTCGGGAAGGTGGCAACTTTGAAGATCCGCATCATTTATGACAATACCGCCGCTGATCCGGCCCTCCGGGCGAATTGGGGATTTTCCTGCCTTGTGGAGACGGAGGCGGGAACGCTGCTCTTCGACACGGGGGCCGACGGGGCGATCCTGATGGACAACATCCGGAAAATGGAGATCGATCCCCGACGGGTTGACGCGGTGTTGATCTCCCACGCTCATTTTGACCACATCGGCGGGCTGGCCGCGTTTCTCAAGATCCACCCGGCGCCGGTTTACCTTACCCCGGACGCCCCGGCGCCCGAATCGGCGGCCGAAGTGATCCGGGTGACGGAAGGCGGGCCGATCCGGAGAAATGTCCATACCACCGGACCGCTGGCCGGGATCGAACAATCCCTGTACATCCGGGATGGAGATCGGGGCGTCCTGGTGGTGGGGTGTGCTCATCCGGGCCTTCCGGCGATTTTCGAGGCGGTCCGGGCGGTGGGGCCGGTGACCCACGTCATCGGCGGACTCCACGAGTTCGCGGCCTTTGCCCTGCTGGAAGGCATCACCCTCATCTGCCCAACTCACTGTACCTTTTTCAAAGCCCGGATCCGGTCAATCTTCCCCGATGCCTACGTCGAGGGCGGGGCGGGCCGGATTATCGACATCGGTTCCTGATCCGGAGGGATTCCCATGGCAGGTCTATTCATTCGATGGCTGATTCTCACCTTGGCCGTTCTCCTGGCGGCCTATCTCCTGGACGGCATCCACGTGGCCGGCTTCGGGTCGGCTTTGGTCTCGGCGGCGCTGCTTTCCTTTTTGAACGCCGTGCTCCGTCCGATCCTGCTGATCCTCACCCTGCCCCTGACCGTCTTGTCTCTGGGGCTTTTTACTTTTGTGATCAATGCCTTGTTGCTCATGATGGTTTCGGGAGTGGTCGGCGGGTTGACGGTGACCGGATTCGGCGCGGCCTTTGTCGGATCGTTGGTCATCAGCACGGTGAGCTTCCTGTTGAGCCTTTTCGTCAGCGACCGGGGGAAGTTCGGCGTGGTGGACGTCCGCTATTACAGCGGGCGGGACCGCTTGGAATAAGGGTGTTAAGCCGTCATTGGAAACCGGTCGGCCGACGCAAAAAGCCCCCGCGCCGCGGGATCTCGCGGTACGGGGGCCTTGGATAGCCGTCGGCGGAGGCTCCGGCGTCAGGGCTCGGCGGCCCGGAAGCGGTCCCCGGGGGTGATGTTGCGCTGGGATCGGGTGATCAGGACGGTGGCGCTGTCCGGCTCGGCCCGGATAACCAGAAGCGTTCCGAAATTCACCGGCGGGAGGGTCACGGGGCGGGTGTCGTTGGAAGAAACAAATGCCTGGTTTTGCTCATAGATCGTGTAACGCTGCCCCGGCGCGACGCCGTTATCCGCCCCCTGATCGATGAAGGCCACGGAGTGCTCACCCATGATGGTCGATTTCTCCTCCGGGGCGAGAATCTTCCCTTTCAGGCCGGACCGGCTCTCGGTAAAGACGATTTTGGGGGAGCGTTCGGTGTAGGGGATGAGATGGTCGTCCACCCGGATGGTCCGGTAGGATTGCCGGATGACCCCCATGGCGTAGCGATCCTCGTGTCGGGTGATCTCCACCAACCCGGTGAAATAATGCTGAGTCCATTCCCCCCCGCCTTCGGGAACCTCGGGCCGGAGGGTCCGATAGACGGTGTAGTATTTCCCCACGATCAGGGGAATCGTGCCGATCTTCCGGATGTAAACCGTATCCCCCTTGCTGACCATCTCCTTGTCTTCCAGCACCTTGAAAATAGTTCCATGGGGTTTGACCGCCTGCCGGCGGATGAACCCCACCCGATCGATGGAAGTATAGAGGTACTGGGTCAGTCCGCCGTCGCCATAGAGGTCCGTGTCGAAGCCGGCCGCCGGCGAGGACTCGGCCGCTCCGTCATCCGCGGCGGCATCGGGCGCGTCGGCCATTTCCGTTTCGGACGGAGCGATCTCGGGGGGAACCGCCGGGTAGGTCGGCGACGGCGGAGCCATATCCGCCTTCCGCCGGAGCTTAATCCGCTGTCCGGGGTAAATCAGATGGGGATTGGTGATGGGCGTGTCGCTGTTGTACTCCCAGAGAGAGGGCCACTCATAGGGCGAATCGAGGAACCGCCTGGACAGGTCCCAGAGGGTGTCTCCTTTCCGGATCGTGTAATAGGCATCCCCGTTGCCTTCGATTTCGACGCCCGGGATGGACGGATCGGAGATCGGCGGCGGCTCGTCGAATGCATCCTGGGCAGGAACGCTCGCGCCGGCCATGACAATCGCGGTCAGCATACAGGCAATGATAAGGGCTCGGTACACAGGCATGGGTCTTCCCCCCAACTGGATCGTTCGGGTCAATGGCGAAAACTCACCAAGGTATTCGCTGAGTACTCCGTTTTCGGGGATGTTGTCAAGCTTCCGGCCATAAAAAAACCCCCCGCCCGCCGCGATACGCCGCGGAAGGCGGGGGGTTTTATGACTGTCCGGAGCCCGTTGCCGGGCTACCGGACGCAAAGTCGGGGTCGGTGACGGCTTACATCATTCCGCCCATGCCGCCCATGCCGCCCATACCACCGCCGCCCATGCCGCCGGCGCCCATGCCCGCATCCTGCTTGTCATCGGGCTTGTCGGCGATCATTGCCTCGGTGGTGAGCATGACGGAGGCCACGCTGCCGGCGTTCTGAAGAGCGAACCGGACCACCTTGGTCGGGTCGATGACACCGGCGGCGATCAGGTCTTCGTAAACGCCGGTTTCCGCGTTATACCCAAAGGAGCCCTCGTTTTCCTTGACCTTGGAAATAACCACGGAGCCCTCGGACCCGGCGTTGTTGACGATCTGACGGAGGGGTTCTTCCATGGCCCGCATGACGACCTTGACGCCTCGGCCTTCCTCTCCGGCGACCTCGAGCTTCTCCAAAGCCTTGATACAGCGAACCAGGGCCACGCCGCCGCCGGGGACGATCCCCTCTTCCACCGCCGCGCGGGTGGCGTTGAGCGCGTCTTCGACCCGAGCCTTTTTCTCCTTCATCTCGGTCTCGGTGGCCGCGCCGACGTTGATCACCGCCACGCCGCCGATCAGCTTGGCCAGTCGCTCCTGGAGCTTCTCCCGATCATAATCGGAGGTGGTCTCCTCGATCTGAGCCCGGATCTGCTTGACCCGGCCTTCCAGAGCGCTCCGCTCGCCGGCGCCATCGACGATGGTCGTGTTGTCCTTGTCCACCGTGACCCGCTTGGCCTTGCCGAGGTCGTTCAGGGTCATGCTTTCGAGCTTCAAACCCAGGTCCTCGGAGACCACCTGGCCGCCGGTGAGAATGGCGATGTCCTCGAGCATGGCCTTCCGCCGGTCGCCGAAGCCGGGGGCCTTGGCGGCGGCCACCTGGATGGTGCCGCGGAGCTTGTTGACCACCAGAGTGGCCAGGGCTTCGCCGTCCACATCCTCGGCGACGATCATCAGGGGCTTGCCCATCTTGGCGGTCTGCTCCAGGATCGGGAGCAGGTCCTTCATGCTGCTGATCTTCTTCTCATGGATGAGGATGTAGGGGTCTTCCAGTGAGGTGACCATCTTCTCGGGGTCAGTCACGAAATAGGGGGAGAGATAGCCGCGGTCAAACTGCATGCCTTCCACCACGTCAAGGGTGGTCTCCATGCCCTTGGCCTCTTCCACGGTGATAACGCCCTCTTTGCCGACCTTGTTCATGGCCTCGGCGATAATGTTGCCGATGGTCTCGTCGTTGTTGGCGGAGATGGTGCCCACCTGAGCGATTTCCCGCTGATCCTTGGTCGGCTTGCTGATGGCGTGAAGCTCTTTAACGGCGGCGTCCACGGCCTTGTCGATGCCCCGCTTGATGGCCATCGGGCTGTGACCGGCGGTCACCAATTTCAGGCCTTCTTCATAAATGGAGCGGGCCAGGACGGTGGCGGTGGTGGTCCCATCGCCGGCCATGTCACTGGTCTTGCTGGCCACTTCCTTGACCATCTGAGCGCCCATGTTTTCGAACTTGTCCTCGAGCTCGATCTCCTTGGCCACGGTCACGCCGTCCTTGGTGACCGTGGGGGAGCCCCAGGACTTATCGATCACTACGTTCCGGCCCTTGGGACCGAGAGTGACCACGACGGCATCCGCAAGGGTTCTAACGCCGTTGAGCATCAGCTCGCGAGCTTTTAAGTCGTATTTAATCAGCTTGGCCATGTTCTTTCCTCCATATTATTACAATCGATTTCAAATGATTGTCGCTTTACATCGTTATTGCCCGGCCGGGATCATTGGCGACCCGGCTTTTATTCGATCACGCCCAGAACGTCGTCCTCGCGCATGATCAAGTACTCTTCGCCCTCGATTTTCACCTCGGTGCCGGCGTATTTCCCGAACAGAATCCGGTCGCCCACCTTGACATCCATGGCGATCCGCTTACCGTCGTCAGCCACTTTCCCGCTGCCCACCGCGATAATCTTACCCTCGGCCGGCTTCTCCTTGGCCGTGTCCGGGATGATGATACCGCCCTTGGTGGTCTTTTCCTCCTCAACCCGCTGTACCAGAATCCGATCCTGCAATGGTTTCAAATTCATCTCACGCAATCTCCTTTTCCCAATGTTCTTGAAATGTAATGTTTGTTCTAAAAAAGGAACTAACTATCTTATAGCCGCCGTTACCTTCCAGTTCCGGGCAACGGCGAACGCCTATGGTGGCGGCCGATGGCCGCTCATATATAGCAATTGGAGTTTAAGCGGGGCTGTCGGAGCCCTTGCTGGCCGAGCTGCCGGCCGATGATCCGGTCGAAGCCGCCGTGTCCGATTTGCCGTCAGTCTTGCTCTCGGACTTTTTGCTAGTTGCCTGTTGCGACTTGCCGCCGTATCCGTCGGCATACCAGCCGGCGCCCTTCAGATGAAAGGTGCTCTGGGAGATAAGCTTGTGAAGCCGCCCCTGACAGTGCGGGCACTGGGTCAACGGGGCATCGGTGATGGATTGAAGGGCCTCTTCAACGCGGCCGCATTCGGTGCATTCGTACTCATAGATCGGCATTGTCCAAAACCCTCCCGATTCATGTAAAGTCTCGCAACTGTTGGTGATTCATTGAATCACCGATCCCGCGGTACATCAAAAAGATAGCGCCTGATTGACGCTTGTCAAGCAAGGGGGCCTGAAATTTTTTGTCGTCGGGAGAATCGGAGGGTCAGCTCAGCCGATCAAGGGGGGCACGCCACTGGTCATAGAAGTCGAAAACCGCGTCGAGTCCCGGCAGGGAAAGGGGGCGTAAGACCTGATGGGTCCGGGCGTGGACCCGGGCCTCTTCGGCCAGGCGCTCCTCCTCGGTGGCGTCGAAGCTCTGGAGAAACCGGGAAAACCGGACGATGTGAATCAGCTCGTGGGCGATGATGTACAGGCTGAACGGCCCCAGGTCCAGAGTGGGGCGCTGTTGTAAGGCATCGAGAATCGCGTGGTCCTGGAGACAAATCTTGTAGAAATCGTAGCTCTCCGAGCCGAGTTGGCTGCCCCGGCGCTTGCCCTCGTAGCGGATCACCTGGGCAAAAGGGCCGTCCACGATCTCGTCGTCAACCAGATCCCCCAGGGTCTTCACGTCATACCGAAGCCGAAGCCATTGGTTGACCGACATCTTATAGTGGTTGCTCACCACATCCTCGGCCATTGCCACCGATTGATTGACGATCTGGAGCTGGTCCGGTTCAAACTGGGTCAGGGCGGTCATGGCAAACGGTATCCGATCGCCGATGGGATCTCAAAGGGGTTGCCAAAGAGACACATCTGGGTTATACTCTTTCGAATATCCTGTCGAAGGAGAGGAGGTGATCCATTGGGCAGCGTCATCAAGAAACGCCGGAAGAAAATGAGACGTCACAAGCATCGCAAGCTGCTTGCTCGCACACGGCACCAGCGGCGAAAGGGTAAGTAACCGCAATGCCCGGATGCACGTTTCAGATACAGAAAAAGCACCCGCGGTCTCGGCCAGGTGCTTTTTCTGTCTTCCCCTTTTGACGGCCCCGTCAGGGCCGATCGTATCCCTTCAGGTACTTGAAAAACTCGGAGTCGGTGGACAGGATCAGGTCACTGCCTTCGTCAAGTGACTCGGCATATATCTCGAGGGTCTTGGTGAAGGAATAGAATTCGGGATCCAGACCGTAGGCTTCGGCATAGATCCGGGTGGCCTTCGCGTCGGCATCTCCCTTGATCTCCTGGGCGGTTCGATAGGCCTGGGAGGTAATCCGCTTGAGGTCCTTGTCTTTTTCGCCGAGGATCTCGCTCGCCTCTCCCCGGCCCTCGGACCGGAACTTCTCGGCGATCTGCTCCCGTTCGGCGATCATCCGGGAGTAAACCGAATCCCGGACATCTTCCACATAGTTGATCCGCTTGATCTTCACATCCACCAACTCGATGCCGAACTTGTCGAGCTTGGGCTGGGCCTGCTTGAGAATCCCCCGGGTGATCTTCTCCCGACCGACCTTGATGCTGTAATCGGCCCTCTGATCCTTTTTCTGGGGAACAATCTCATCCATCTCAATTTTTGTACCGGAGATATCCAGCTCCATCTCCAGCTCCCGGTTGCTCTTCCGGACGGTCTCAATGAGATGGTAGGAGGTGATGAAGTTCCGGACGGCCGGGTCGATGATGTCGTCCAGCCGGCTCATGGCTCCGAGCATATTCCCCACGGTCTGGAAGAATTTGACGGGATCGACGATCTTCCAGCGGGCAAAGGCGTCCACCCAGATATAGGTCTTATCCAAGGTGGGGATCTGACCGGGGTCCCCGTCCCACTCCTGGAGGTTCTTGGGGAAAAAGCTGACCTTCTGGATAAACGGGATTTTGAAGTAGAGTCCCGGCTCCAGCTTTGTGCTCCCCACCACCTTCCCGAACTGAGTGACCACCGCCTGCTCCGTCTCGTCCAGGGTGTAAGCGGCGCTGTAAATCAGAAAGACGGCGACCAGGCCGACGATCACAAGCGCAACCGAGTTGATTCTCATGGGGTCCCCCTTCCGTTTGCCGAGCCCAGGTTGAGCAGCGGCAGCAGACTTTTCTGGTCCGGATCGATAATGACCTTGCGCTCGAGCTTGGGAAAGAGATCTCTGAGGGTCTCGAGATAAAGCCGGCGCTTGGTCACGTCCCGGGCCTTGATGTACTCATCGTAAACCGCCTTGAAGCGGGCCACGTCGCCTTCCGCCCGGTTGGTCCGGTCGAGGGCATAGCCCTCGGCGGCCCGGATGGTCCGTTCGGCCTCGCCCCGAGCCGCCGGAATCGCCTTGTTATATTCTTCCTTGGCCTCGTAAATAAGCTTCTCCTTGTTCTGGACCGCCTGGTTCACCTGGTTGAAAGAGGGCTGTACCGGCCCCGGAACGTTGGTCCGCTTCATCTCGATGGTGACCACATGGATTCCCGTATCAGCTCCGTCGAGCTCCGACTGGAGAACCTTCTGGGATTCCTGAGCGATCTCGTCGCGGCTGCTGATCACCTCGTTGATGGACCGGTCGCCCACCACCAGGCGCATGGCCGCCTCGGACATGTCCCTGAGCAACTGCCGGACATTTTCCACCTTGAAGAGGAAGTTATAGGGGTCCTTGATCCGATACTGGACGATCCAGGGGACCACCGCCACGTTGAGGTCGCCGGTGAGCATGAGGGACGCGCCGCTGTCCTCGATCTCGCCGCCGGTCCGGCCGCCGTTGTTCCGGATGGTCCGGAACCCGAACTCTTCCTTGTAAACCCGCCGGACCTTGACCTTGGTCACCTTCTCGATCCCGACCGGCAATTTGAAGTTGAGCCCCGGATCGGTCTGCCGGACATACCGTCCGAACCGCTGAACGATCCCCACCTCGTCGAGCTCCACCGTATAAATCGTGGACGCTCCCAGGAGAATGGCGATAATGATGATCAGGATGATGGGCCCACCGGCCGGCGGCCGGAATCCCTTCATCTTCTTGAAGAGATCATCCAATTGGGGCGGCATCTCGCTCTTTTTTTGCTGTTGTTCCTTGAGTTTTTCCCAGTCCCATGCCATGTCGTGTCCGTTTCCATCCTTTATTGTTGTGAACGGGTTACCAAATCATCTACTTTTAAAAAACTCGGGCGATCAAGTCAAGAAAAATCGGACGCATCCCCCCGGCGCTCCCGCTTGACAGGGAAACCGCGCCCCGGTATGGTACCGGACCGAGATGACGAATCAACGCCCCCCACAGGCCAGGTTAATCCACATCGGGACCGTCCTGACCCGGACGCTTCAGACCGTCCGCCGGGAATCCGACGGCGGACTGACCCCCATCATCGATGCCTGGGAACGGGCAGTCGGCGAGTCGATTGCCCTGAATGCCCGGCCGGCGGCCCTCAAAGGGGCGGTGCTGACGCTCCACGTCTCCAGCTCGCCATGGCTCCATCACCTCCAGTTTCTCAAACCGGACCTCATCAACGCCGTCAACGCCTCGATCGGCACCGCCCGGATTTCCGAGATCCGGCTTAAAATCGGCCCGCTGGCCTGAACGCCGACCGGTGGACGAGCTGACGGCCGACACCTTTCTGGACGGCCGGCTGGCGGTCCGCCAGCGGCGGAACGGCTACCGGTTTTCCATCGACGCCGTGCTGCTGGCCGGGTTTGCCCGGCCCCGGCGCGGGGATCGGGCCGTGGACCTCGGCGCCGGATGCGGGATCATCTCGCTTTTGCTTGCCGTCCGAACGCCGGGGTTCCGGATCACCGCCGTTGAAATCCAGCCGGCGCTGGCGGAGCTGGCCGGGGAAAACGCCGTCCAAAATCGGCTGGACCATCGGATCAGGGTAGTCCGCGAGGACCTCCGCCGGTTTTCCGCGGACGTGGTCGGCGGCCCCGTGGACCTGGTGGTGAGCAACCCGCCGTTTCGCCCTCCCCGGTCGGGCCGGGTCAACCCGAATCCGGAACGGGCCGCCGCCCGGCACGAACGTTACATGGGCCTGCCGGACCTGGTGGCCGCCGGCCGGCGCCTGCTCCGGACCGGCGGCCGGATGGCCGTCATCTACCCGGCGGACCGGGCGGCGGAGCTGATCACCCGGATGTCGGGGGCCGGGATCGAGCCCAAGGTCATCCGGTGGGTCCACTCCACGTCCGCCGATCCGGCCCGGCGGGTTCTGGTCGAGGGAGTCCGGGCGGCCCGGCCCGGGGTTCGGGTGACCGCGCCCCTGGTCATCTACGCCCGGCCGGGGATCTACACCGGCGAGGTGGCCAAACTGTTTTCCGAAGGGATTACGGAATCAGGGACTTGATCACCTGGCCGGTGATCACTTTGGGGTAGAAGTAAGTCGATTTGGGGGGCATGATCAGGCCGCTTTCGGCCACTTCCCGAACCTGCTCGATCCGGGTTGGGTTGAGGAGACAGGCGGCTTCCCATTGGCCGGACCGGACCTCGGCGAGGGCTTCCTCGGCCCGGCTCCGGTAGCCGATCCGGCCTTCGTCGTCGAGAGCGTCCTCGTCAAAGCCCAGCTCGCGGATCAACAGGAGATGGGTCAGGACGCTGACATCCAGGGATCTCAGGGCCGGGGGGAGCGTGTCGGCAAAAAGCCGGTCCATTACGCCGGGACGGAGGGTCAGCCGGTACCCCACCGGGTCCGAACCGATCACGACCCCGAAAACCGTCCGGCCGGCGTCGGCTTCGAGAAGCCGCTCCCACTGCCCGTCATCCGTCCCGTTAAGGTCGTGGGTCGTCACCGAAAAGGCTTCGGTTAGCGCTCCTTCCGCCAGCCGCCGGCGAAGGGTCTCCCCGCCCCGCCGGAGCACCCGGTGAGCCGGGAAAATCACCAGGCCGTCGTCCTCGAGGGCGCTTAACGACATCATCATGAAGTTGGCCGGATGGTCCGAAGACCAGTCCGACGTCCGGCCCGCCATCCAGTCGCGGTAGGCCAGAGCCGTCTCGTAGCGGTGGTGCCCGTCGGCAATGTAGATCCGCTGGGCCGCCATTTCCCGGGCTACCCGCCGGTGGGCGTCGGAATCGGTGATCCGCCAGAGCCGGTGGCGGTGACCGGTGGCCTCGTCGACAAAGTCCTGCTCCGGGGCCTGGTCCCCGACCGCATTCCGGAGACCTTCCACCATCCCCGCCGGATCACTGAACAGGGCGAAGATAGGGCTGAAGTTGGCGTGACAGTGCCGCATCAGGGAAAGCCGCTCCGACTTGATCCCGGAATAGGTCCGTTCGTGAGGCAGGATGATCCCCCGGCTGAAGGGCTCCAGGCGGACCGCCCCGACCAGGCCGAGCCGCCGGCGCCGGCGGTCTTCGGCTGAAAAGGCCACTTCGGTGAGATAAAAAGACGGCGACGGGTCCTGAAACAGGACCCCCGTCTCCCGCCATGAGCGGTAGTATTCAGCGGCCTCGGCATGGCCGGCCGCCCCCTCGGGCCGGCCCTGGATCAGCCGGATAATGTTATGGGGATGGCGCGCCTCGTAGGCCCGCCGAGCCGGTTCGGAGATAACGTCATACGGGGGGGTCGTCACCGCCGACAGGTTGTTGATCAGGGTCGGGTTATAGCGGATTCCCTTAAACGGAACCAGGGTGGCCATTGATTAACTCCTTGTTATTCATATTGTATTCCAATTGTGCCGCCGGAACCGACCATAATCGAAAGCCGGGGTTTGATCAAGGGAAAACCCGGCGAAGGCCGTTCCTGGACCGGACCGCCGGATCACCGGAAAAAATCTCCGGCCCATCCATTGACAAACCGGACCGAAGCGTGTAGATTTCAAAATTCGAATGGCAGGGAAGCCGGAGAGGTGGCCGAGCGGCTGAAGGCCCCGCTCTCGAAAAGCGGTATCCTGGCAAAACCGGGATCGTGGGTTCGAATCCCACCCTCTCCGCCAGCCCTACCGGAGCCGGTTTTAGGCCGTTTTGACAACCCGAGGCTTACCCGCGTCCCCTTGCGGAGAGATGTCCGAGCTGGCTGAAGGAGCACGACTGGAAATCGTGTGTGCTGCCAAAAGCGGCACCGAGGGTTCGAATCCCTCTCTCTCCGCCATTTTTTTGTCTTAGGCAACCGAATCATGTCCTATCTCGTCCTTGCGCGGAAATACCGGCCCCAGACTTTCGACGATGTTGTCGAGCAGTCCCACGTTACCCGGACCCTGAAAAACGCCATCGCCGCCGGCCGGGTTGCTCACGCCATCCTCTTCTCCGGCCCCCGGGGCACCGGCAAGACCACGGTGGCCCGGATTCTGGCCAAGGCCATGTGCTGCGCCGACGGCCCCACCCCGGACCCCTGCGGCCGGTGCCAAAGCTGTCGCGAGATCGCCGGAGGCAGCGCCTCCGATGTCTTCGAAATCGACGGGGCATCCAACAACGGCGTGGACCAGGTCCGGGAGCTCCGGGAAAACCTCAAGTATCTCCCCGTCCACACCCGGTACAAGATCTACATCATCGACGAGGTCCACATGCTCTCCACGGCGGCCTTCAACGCTCTGCTGAAGACCCTGGAGGAGCCCCCCGCCCACGTCCTTTTTTTCTTTGCCACCACCGAGCCCCAGAAGATCCCGGTCACCATCCTTTCCCGGTGTCAGCGCCATGATCTCCGGCGGATATCCGCCGACGCGGTGGTGAACCAGATGGCGGAGCTCTGCGACCGGGAGGGAGTGGCCGTCGATCCGGAAAGCCTCGCGCTCATCGCCCGGTCCGGGGGCGGGAGCATGCGCGACTCCCTGAGTCTCCTCGACCAGATCATCAGTTGCGCCGACGGGGAGGTAACCTCCCAATCGGTAATCGACGTCCTCGGGGTTGTCGATCGATCCGTCCTTTTCACGATCTCGGAGGCGGTGGGGGCCGGGGACCTTCCGACGATTTTAGCCGCCATCGAGGCGGTTCACGACCGGGGCCAGAGCCTCAAGGCCCTTTACGCTCAGCTCGTCGAGCATTTCCGGAACCTTCTGATGGTTAAGATCGGAGGCCGGGCCGAGGGGCTCGTGGATGTCCCGGCCGACGAGCGGGCTCGGCTCGCCGATGCGGCGGCGGGGGTTTCCGAGCTCCACCTGAACCAGGTCCTGGACGCTCTGCTCAGGGAAGAAAGCGCCATTAAATTCTCGGTCCATCCGCGGATCGCCCTGGAGATGGCCTGTATCCGGATCTGCCGGCTCCGGCCGGCCCTGCCCATCGAGACCCTCATCGAGCGGATCGATCAGCTCCGGGAAGCGGGCCCCGCCGCCGCCGCGCCGACCCGCCCCGCCCCCGGTCCGCCCAGGCCGGCACCGCCGCCCGCACCCAAGGCGGCTTTACCCGAAGCCGAAGCGCCCGCTCCGGCCGCCGAGGCGCCGCGATCCGATCCGACCCCCGGAGTGGCCGAATCCCCGCCGCCCCCCATGGCCGCGCCGCCGGCAACGGATCCGGAAGGGGCCTGGGACCGGTTTGTGGCCACGGTGTCCGAGCGATCCGCCGCCCTCGGGGCCTGCCTCTCCCGCTGCTCGCTCAGCACCATCGACGACCAGCGAATCCAGATCGCGGTTTCCGGCAACGGGTTCAACAAAAAGCGCATCCAGAAAAATCTCGGCGGGCTCCGGGACGCCTGCCAGACCTGTTTCGGGACTCCCCTCGAGGTGGTCCTCACCGACGGTGAAGCCGAAACCACGCCCCGACAGCGGGTCCAGCAGACCGAGGAACGGCGTCAGGCGGCCCTGGATCACCCTCTCGTCAACACTGTTTTAGAGCTTTTCGACGGCCAGGTCGTCGATGTCACGATCCTGCCCGAATCCGATTAACCCCAATATAAGTCACGGAGGTCGCAACCGATGAAAGGCATGGGAAATATGATGAAGCAGGCCCAGAAGCTCCAGTCCAAGATGGCCAAGATGCAGGAGGAGCTGGCCGATCGGACGGTGGAGAGCAGCGCCGGCGGCGGGATGGTCCGGGCCGTGGTCAACGGCAAGCAGCAACTGGTCTCCCTGGAGATCGAAAAGGAAGTGGTGGACCCCGAGGATGTGGAGATGCTCCAGGATCTTCTGGTGGCGGCGGTCAACGACGCCCTGGATAAGTCCCAGAAGATGATGTCCGACGAGATGGGCAAGCTGACCGGCGGGCTCAACATTCCGGGGTTGATGGGATGAGCCACTACCCGCCCTCGGTGCTCCGGCTGATCCGGGAGTTCACCCGACTGCCCGGAGTGGGCGGAAAGACCGCCGAGCGCCTGGCTCTCCACGTCCTCGGAGCTCCCCGGAAGGAGGCCCACGCCCTGGCCGACGCCCTGATCGCGGTCAAGGAGACGGTGCGGTTTTGCACATCCTGCTTCGGGCTCAGCGACGCCGAGGTCTGCCGGATCTGCGCCGACCCCGGCCGAGACCGGAGGGTGGTCTGCGTGGTCGAGCAGCCGGCGGAGCTGGTGGCCATCGAAAAGGCCGGGGCCTTTACCGGCGTTTACCACGTCCTTCAGGGGGTTCTCTCCCCCATGGACGGGATCGGGCCCGATCAGCTCCGTATCAAAGAGCTTTTGGACCGGGTCCGGGCCGGTGAGGTCGATGAGGTGGTGATCGCCACCGGCACCAATGTCGAGGGGGACACCACCGCCGCGTATCTCTCCGATCAGCTTGCCCCCCTGGGCGTCCGGGTCACCCGGATCGCCTCCGGGGTTCCCCTGGGCGGCGACCTCCGCTACGTCGATGGAATGACCCTCAAACGGGCCATGGACACCCGCCATGCCCTCTGATCCCGCATCCCCCGCCCTCTTCGACTGCCAAATGTGCGGCGACTGCTGCCGCGGCTTCGGGGGAACCTACGTCTCCGATGCCGACCTCACGGCCATCAGCGATCACACGGGCATCCCCGTCGCCCGGCTCCGGCAAGACTATTGCCAGATGGCCGGTTCCCGCCCCGTCCTCGCCCAGGCGCCGTCCGGCTACTGCGTCTTCTGGGACGGCCTCTGCACCATTCACCCGGTCAAGCCGAAGATGTGCCGAAACTGGCCCTTTCTCCCGGCGGTCCTCATCGACCCGGGCAATTGGCGGGCCATGGCCGAAGCCTGTCCGGGGATGCGGGCCGATGCCCCGGAGACGGCCATCCGGGCGGAAGTCCGCCGGGCCATGGCTGACCGGGGCGAGTCCCCCCCATGATCGGGATTCTCGATCCGGGAGTCGGCGGACTGACCGCCGCCCGGCTCATCCGGGACCGGCTTCCCGAGCACCACATCCGCTACTTCGGCGACACGGCCCGGGGACCTTTCGGGGACAAGAGCCCCGAGACGATCCGCCGGTTCGCCCGGAGCGGAGCCCGGTATCTCCTGGACGGCGGCGTCCGGCTCCTGGTCCTGGCCTCCGGGTCCCTGTCGGCGGCCGCCGGGGAAATCCTGGCCCGGGAGCTCCCGGTGCCGGTGATCGACAGCGTCCCGGCGGCGGCTGACGCGGCGGCCGACGCCTCCCGATGGGGCCGGATCGGAGTCCTCGCCACCCCGGCCGCGGTCGAGTCCGGTCGCTTTGAACGCGAGATCACGGACCGCCGGCCGACGGCAACGGTCCGCGCCGCCGCTGACCCTCTCCTCGGACCCCTGGCGGATGCCGGATGGGTCAATCGTCCGGAAACCGTCCGGATCATCAAAAAAATCATCCGCCCCCTGAAGCTCGCTCAGATCGACACCCTCATCCTGGGATCGCCCCGTTACCGAATCCTCGCCCCCCTCATCGCCCGAAAAGCCGGCCGGCGGGTCCGGATCGTCGATACCACGGAATCTCTGGTCCGGGCGGTCCACCATTATCTGGATAGCCATCCCGAAATGGACGGCCGGACGGACCGGGACGGGCGCTTTGACGCGATTGTCAGCGACCGGACCGACGCGACGGTTCTGGCGGCCCGACGGTATTTCGGCCTCAACATCGACCTGGCCGTCGGCGGGCCGGACCACGGCTAATCCGCCGAATCCGGTTCCGTTGACCCCGGTTCCGTTGACCCCGGTCCCGGCCCGTTTTTCTGATCTTCCTGAATCTTTTCCATGATCTCGTCCTTGGTCAGCGGCCCATCCGCGCCGATGGCGCAGAAGGTCGGCGGGCTCTGGAGGTAGGAGCCGGCTGATTCCCGGTTCATGGGGCGGGAGAAGAGATACCCCTGGGCGAGCTGGCACTTGAGGTCCGACAGGATCTTCCGCTGCTCGTCGGTCTCCACCCCCTCGGCGATGACGTTGATCCCCAGCCGGTGGGCCAGGGAGATGATCGCCTCGACGATCTGGCGGTTTTCGGTGATCTCCTTGCGCATGGGCATCACAAAGGATCGGTCCACCTTGAGAGTGTCGATGGGGAGCTGCTGGAGGTAGCTCAGGGATGAATACCCGGTGCCGAAATCGTCGATGACGATCTGGGCTCCGAGGCTTTTAAGCTGCAACAGCGCCTCCAGGGCCGACGACGTGTCTTCCATAATCACGCTCTCGGTGATCTCCAGCTTGAGCTGCTCCGGCGGGAGACCCGTTTCCGCCAGGATCTGACGGATATCCGCCACGATGGTCGGATGAGCGAACTGCTTTCCCGAGATATTGACGCTGATGAAGTACCGGGATGGATCATGGGCGAACTGGTTCCACTTGACCATCTGCCGGCAGGCCTCGGCCAGGACCCACTTGCCCAGGGGGATGATGAGCCCGGTCTCCTCGGCGATGGGAATGAAGACATCGGGGTAAACCATCCCGTGGACCGGATGGAACCACCGGATCAGGGCCTCGAACCCGATCAGCCCGCCGTCTTTTACCGAAACGATGGGCTGGTAATAAAGCTCGAAGGCATCCTCCTCGACCGCCCTTCTGAGATCCGTCTCCAACTGGAGGGTCAGCAGGGCCTTTTCGTGGAGCGTCGGGTCGAAAATCTCGAACCGGGCCTTGCCCTTCTCCTTGGCGTGGTACATGGCCGCGTCGGCGTCCCGGATGATGGTTTCGGCCTGCTGGTAGGTCCCGGTGTTGAGGACGATCCCGAGGCTCGCGGTGGTGAATATCTCCCGGTCGCCCACCATAAAAGGAGCCTTCAAGGCGGTTTGAATCCGCTCGGCAATCCCGATGGCGCTGTCGGCCCCCTCGATATCCTCCAGCAGGACCGCGAACTCATCGCCCCCCAGCCGGGCCAGGGTGTCGATGTCCCGAAGGCATTCCTGGAGCCTTTGGGCAAAGGAGATCAGGAACTGGTCCCCCACCAGGTGGCCGAGGCTGTCGTTGATGTACTTGAACCGGTCGATGTCGAGGTACAAGACGGCAAAGTGGTAGTCTTCGCTCCGCTTCCGCCGCTTGATGGCCATGCTCAGATGGTCCAGAAACAGGGACCGGTTGGGAAGGTTCGTCAGGGTGTCGTGGAAGGCCTGGTGATAAATCTGCTGCTCGGCCGCCTTGAGCTCGGAGATGTCCGACATGGAGACCACGCTTTCTTCAGTGTCCGGGATCGCCGCGTAGGAGATGAGGATATTCCGGATATTGCCGGCCTTGTCCATGAAATTGCACTCGCAGGCCTTGGCGGCGTCGGGGACCTTTTCCCGGCGCCGGTTGATGAACCGGAGGATCTTCTCCATATCGTTCATGTCGATGAACTCCAGCCACGACTTCTTCCCCTCGATGTCCTGCTTGGCATACCCGGTGATCCGCTCCACCTCGCTGTTGGCCAGGGTGATGACCATCTCCCGGTCGATGATCACGGTGGCCGCGCCGGTGTTTTCGAAGATCGACCGGTAGCGGGATTCCGACTCCCGCAGCCGGGTCTCGGCATCCCGGCGCACGGTTACCTCACCGTTGAGCTGTTCGTTGGAACGCTCGAGGGCAACGGTCCGCCGGCGGACCGTCTCCTCGAGGTTTTCATTGACCCGGCGGAGGGCGTCCTCGGCCGCCTTCCGCCGGCTGATGTCCCGGGAGACGCCCTGGACCGTCTCCAGGGCGCCGTCGCCGTTGTAAACGAACGTGGCCCGGGCCTCCATCCAGACCGTCGATCCGTCCCGCCGGACCTGCTCGTACTCAAAGCTCAGGGAACGCGCCTCATCATGTCCCCCGCCCGTTTTCATTTTCTGGAAGCGGGACAAGACCCGCTCCCGCGACTCAGGGCTAAGGATCTCACCGACCGCCTTGCCCGTCAGATCATCGACATCATAGCCGGAGAGGGCCTTGATGGAGGGGCTGATATAGGTGAACCGGAGATCCCGGTCCACCGTCCAGATCACGTCCGTGGCGTTTTCGGCCAGGAGCCGGTATTTCCGCTCGCTCTCCCGGAGCCGGTCCTGGGACCGCCGGGTCTTGTTGATCAGGGATTGGGTCACGACGCTGTAAACGATGATGGTGGCCATGATGATGTTCGTCTGGGTGTCCCGGATGCCGAGGATCGTCTCCAGGCCGTAGTAGGCCCCGGAAATCGCCAGGCCGATGATGACCAGACTGATCGCTTCGAAGTTGATGCGCCTGACCATGAAAACTTTCCTAACCGGCCCGGAGATGCTTCCGGACCTGGGAATGGATCTCGGGCGGGACCACCAGGAGATGCTCCTCACGCTGCTCCCCGTCCAGGTAATCCCCCAGCAAAAACTCCGTCCCGTCCATCCGGTAAATCCGCCCGCCGGCCGCCCGGACAATGACCCAGCCGGCGGCCAGGTCCTGGTAGGACTCATTGGCGATCACCGCCGCCTCGGCCCGCCCCATGGCCACATAGCATATATGAGCGGCGGTGCAGCCGAGGTTCCGGACCTTCCCCGGAAAAGTCGTCCGATAGTTGCCGTGAAAGCGGGAAAAGGTGAACAACAGGCTCTCGTCGTTGATCCGCTCCTGGGCCGATACCGAGATGGAATGGTCGTTCAGGAAGGCCGACTCGCCTGCCCGGGCGTGGAAGAGGTCGCCGGTGGCCGCCATGTAAAAGGTCCCGAACAGCGGCCAGAAATTCTCGAACAAGGCCAACGAGACCCCCCAGATGGGAATCCCCGCCTGGAAGTTGGCCACCCCGTCCAGAGGATCGAAAATCCAGACGTAGCGCTTCTCCTCGTGGGAGTAATCCCGGTCCTCGTGGATCTCCGACAGGGTTCGATGCCGGGGATAAGCGCTTTTCAGCCGGTCGGCAAAGATGCCGTTGACCTCGATCTCGGCCTCGGTAACCAGACTCTCGTCAAACTTAAGCCCCTGTTTGCCCTTGCCGTAATAGGACAAAGCCTTTTCACCGGCTTCCCGGATAACCTCCATCCCGAAGCTCACCAACGCCTCGATCCCGCCCGTCGTCGAATCGGTCATGTTTCCTCCTGATTGGATGTGGATTCTCACGCCACCCCGGCGGCCCACCCCGGGCCGGCCGGCCGATGGTCAGTCCCTGAACAAGGATGGAAAAAGCCGCCACCACGCGGGTCATGGTCAGGACCACGTAAATCCCGCCCCGGATAATGATCCGGACCGCCCCAGGGGCAAAAACCCGGCCCCGTTGCCGCAACACCCAGACCGGAGTCCCGATGCTGATCAATCGAGCCAGGAGCACCACCGGCACGGCCACCTCCCCGGCCGGAAGATACCGCCCGGAAAGCATCAGGAAAACGGATGGCGACAGTCGCTAAGAAGATGTACATCAGGCCCACGATCATGGGCAGCCGAAGGTAAAGGTGATTGATGTAGGAAAAGGCCGCTGCCAGGGTGATCAGGATGGCGATAACCGCGTAAGGCTCCACGGGCAATCCTTTCTTAACCCGTAACAGGCAGTTATGGACTGTCGTTCATTGTATCAGACCGCCGGAAAATGGCAAAGCGGAAATCCACGGGAAAGCGTTGGGTCCGTTTTCGGACGGTTGTAACCAATTGATTCTGATGACATCAGATTAAAACGGACCCCATTTCGACAACTACAGCTTCAGCGCCCATTGGATATCTTCAATCATGGCATCGTGATGGTGCTCGGCCATTATCACCCAATCGATACCCACTTCGTCAATCGCCGCTTTCCTGGATATTTTCTTGAGAAGGTACTTCCCCAGCACGTGTTCCCTCCATAGCTGCCGTAATCCAGTCCGTAACGCCGCAGTCAGGACTTCGGCTTCCGGCTTATTCATCTCCTTTGTCAGCTTCTCCAAATAATTCGCTGAACTTTCCATTAGAAAAGGTCCCTTGTCTCGTTTGTAAATCCAGGGTGCCGTGGTATGTCGGACGAGGAACGGCAATCATTTATCATCATTTCAACTACTTCGCTGTCAAACCTAACCCGAAGGGGGCAATGGCGTGAAGACCTCCGAGGTTTTCAAAACCTCGGAGGTCTCTATCGGCGCTTGTAGGGGCCCCCCCGTGGCCGCCCTCGATTCTACCGAACCCCCGCCACCATTTGCAAAGCGACAACCGCGTCGGCCAAACCGGTC
>CAZWGY010000027.1:14257-19946 GCA_964633575.1 uncultured Desulfobacteraceae bacterium | reverse complement strand
ATCCTGCCATGCCTGGCCCAAGGCAATGCATCGCATGAGGTGCCCCGCGCCGATCTGTTCGGAAGCATCCGCTCGGATCACCAGATGACCGATAGCCGAACCCGTTCCGTCTTGCGGGACGGCGGGCCTTTGAGGGCTGACCCGGGTCTCCCGGCCGGTCATGTCGAACTCGGCTTCAGGGCTTTGAAAAGCCGTTCGGCGATCTCCCAGTCTTCGGGGGTGTCAATGTCCACGACCCGGCTCCGGGGGATGGTCAGGGGATAAGAATCCGACGACAACAGGGTTTGTTCCGCCAGGAACCGTTCCGTGTGGCCCCAATAGAATTGACCCGCGTCGTGATAGGCTTCGGGAAGGTCCTGGGACCGGGTCAGGGCGTGCTCCGGCCAGATCATCGATACCCTGCCGTCCTTTTCTATCTGAAGCGCCCGGAAGATGGGAAAGGCAAAGGTCGTGACGGAAAACACCGAGAGGGCATCGGTTTCTTGGAGCCGCTGAAAGCCGGCTTGGATGTCATCGGGATCCAAAAACGGTGCCGTCGCGTAAATACAGCAGAAATACCGGGGATGATGGTGCCGTTCGGCCAGCCATGTCAGCGCGTGAATCAGAACCGGCGCTGTGGGGGTCTGGTCATCCGCCAGAATATCGGGGCGCCAAAAGGGCGCTTCCGCTCCGTAAATGGCCCCGATGCTGGCAATTTCGGGGTCATCAGTCGAGATCAGAATCCGGCTGAACAGCCCGCTTTTTCTGGCCGCCTCAATGGAATAGGCGATGATCGGCTTTCCCGCGAACGGCTTGATATTTTTCCGCTCGATGCGTTTGCTTCCTCCTCGGGCCGGAATAATGGCCACCGCGTCGGCCGGCTCAAGAATTGACATTCGCGGTCACCTCGCCGATGACGCAATCGACCTCATCATCGGTCATGGCCGGAAAGATGGGCAACGAAAGGATCCGCTGGTATGCTTCCTCGGCCACCGGGCACCGACCTGGGCCGGTGTTCATCCGATTTCGATAAAAGGGATGGAAATGGACGGGAATATAATGGACGTTGACGCCGATCCCGGCTGACCTCAGTTGCTCGAAAAGCCGCGCCCGAACCGCCTCGGCCACCTGGACGGCATAGAGGTGATAGGCGCAAAGCACATCAGTCCGGACGGCCACCGGCAAAACCGCTTCCAAGCCGGCAAATGCCCGGTCATATCGGGATGCGATTTCCCGCCGCCGTTCCAGAAACGCCGGCAACTTCTCCAACTGACTGACCCCCAGCGCGCACTGGATGTCGGTCATCCGATAATTAAACCCCAGGTCCGCCATCTCGTAGAACCAGGACCCGAGGGACTCCCGCTGCCGGTGATCCGTCGTGATCCCGTGATTTCGGAACAACCGGACCTTTTCCGCATACTCCGCCCGGTCCGTTACCACCATTCCGCCCTCGCCGGTGGTGATGTGTTTCACCGGGTGAAAGCTGAAAACCGTCATGTCCGCCAGGGTTCCCACCTTCCGCCCCCGGTATTCCGCCCCCAGGGCATGGCATCCGTCGGCCACGAGGGAGAGGCCATGCCGGTCGGCGATTTCCCGCAACGCATCGTAGTCGCACGGCTGGCCGGCGTAATCCACCGCAATAATTGCCCGGGTCCGGTCCGTGATCTTCTTCTCCACTTCCGCCGGATCGATCAGCAGCGTATCCGGCTCCACATCCGCGAACACCGGGGTTCCGCCCTGGTAGCCCACGCAGTTGGCCGTGGCCGCGAAGGTCATGGGCGGCACGATCACCTCGTCGCCCGGTCCGATGCCCAGCGCGTACATGGCGCAATGGAGGGCCGCCGTCCCGCTGGAGACGGCTACTCCATGCGCCGCCCCCACATAATCGCACATCGCCCGTTCAAATTCCCCCACCTTCGGCCCGGTGGTCAACCAGTCGGACCGGAGTACAGAACAGACCGCCGCCACATCCTGTTCGTCGATGGACTGGCGACCGTAGGGGATGAAGGGTTTTTCCGCCCGCTTCTTGCGACCCGCGCCATCTTCAAAAGGATCAATGGTTTTAATGAAGTCGAACTTTTTAAAATCACGCGTATTCTTTGTAAATATTCTGGATATGGTATTGGCGTCCATTGCATAAGCGATGGACAGATCATAAATCTGATATCGTTTCGTCAACCCGGCATATTGCCTCATCCAGTCCCAGAAAAGGGCGTCGCAAGCCGACTCCAGGACATCGATCCTTTCGGATTCAACACAATCCTTTAAAACAGACCACGCCGCTTCCGGCGACAACGGGGCCTCGATTTTCCGGCCATCGGTAATGACGGCGAAAAATTCAAACAGAATAAGCGAGGTCACGCTGAATCCGCCTTCCTGAATCAAACGGGTCAGCAATTGCCGGGCGACATCATGAAACGGCGAATCGAGGTTATGGGCATACACCAGAATGTTGGTGTCCACCATTGGCCTAGTACTTGCCATTGAGCATTTCCTCGTATAAGTCCTCCCGGCTCAATGGTTCATTGACGCGCCCCAGCCGCGGCGCGTTTCGGACTCTTTGTAAGAAACGCTCGGTGGCGGGATCTACCCCTTCTTCCGCCGGCTTTCCGTGATTCAGTTCATCCGCGTCGGCCGGCGCCCCCATGTCTTGGGACCGTTGCATACGATCAAAGATACGTTTCGCGGCGGGACTCAATTCTTTCGGCTTTTTTTCATCGTCTTCCGCATCCGGTATCATTACACTAACCTTTAATGTCGATCCCACCGCGACGTTTTCAAAGACGCGGGGATCGACTTTGATGATATCCTTATCGGTGAGTTTCCCCATGCATTCCAGTTTCATGGATATCCCCCTATTGTCAAATTTCCAATTGGGTTATCATATCCCGCATTTCATCCACGGTCAATTGCCAGGGGTTGTTGCCGGAATGGTATTCGAAATCATCGGGCACCGGCCGGCAGCCATTTTCCGTTTCACAAAACCGTCTTTCAAAAAAGCGGAAGCTGGGCTTGATGACATAGTGATCCGGGAACTCCACCGTATTCCGGGCATCGTCCCGGGGAACCATCACCTCGTGAAGCTTTTCTCCCGGCCGGATGCCGACGATTTCCGTCCGGCAATCGGGCGCCACCGCCCTGGCGAGATCCATGAGGGTCATGCTGGGGATTTTGGGAACGAAGACCTCTCCGCCGACCATCCGGTCAAAACAGCTCAGCACGAAATCCACTCCCCGCTGAAGGGTGATCCAGAACCGGGTCATTCGAGGGTCGGTGATCGGCAGGACCCCCTCATCCCGCTTTTTCAGGAAAAAGGGGATGACGCTGCCGCGGCTGCCCACCACGTTGCCGTATCGGACCACTGAAAAGCAGGTCTCCTTCTGGCCCACATAGGCGTTGCCGGCGGTAAAGAGCTTGTCGGAACAGAGCTTGGTGGCACCGTAAAGATTGATCGGGTTGGCGGCCTTGTCGGTGCTCAGGGCGATGACCCGCTTGACCCGCTCGTCAATGGCGACGTTGATGATGTTTTCAGCACCGAGGATATTGGTTTTGACCGCTTCAAAGGGGTTGTACTCGGCGGCGGGGACCTGTTTCAAAGCGGCGGCGTGAATGATGTAATCGACCCCCCGGAAAGCTCGGCTGAGGCGGTCCCTGTCCCGGACATCACCGATGAAATACCGCATGCACGGGTAAGTTTGGGGAGAAAAGGTCTGAGCCATCTCGAATTGCTTGAGCTCATCCCGGCTGAAAATAATCAGCCGCCCTGGGCGATACCGGCGCAGGATGGTTTCGGTGCATTTTTTCCCAAACGATCCGGTTCCCCCGGTGATCAAAATGGTTTTGTCGTTGAAGTCCATGGCCCTTTGTGTCGTCATGCTCGGGTTTTCGATCCATATCCTTCCGGATGCCCTTCATGCCACCGCCAGGCGGTCTCGATGATGGCGGTGATGTCGCCCAGGCGGGGGAGCCAGCCCAGCTCCCGGAAGGCCTTTTCGCTTGAACCCACCAGGACGGCCGGGTCGCCTGGACGGCGATCCATGCACCGTTCGGGGATGGGCCGCCCGGTCACCTTTCGGGCTACTTCGATGACCTCCCGGACCGAGTACCCGTCGCCGTTGCCGAGATTGTAGGCCGCGCTCGGCTTGTCGTCCAGGAGGCGCTCCAGGGCCAGGATGTGAGCGTCGGCCAGGTCATTGACGTGGATGTAGTCCCGGACGCAGGTGCCGTCCGCCGTGGAGTAGTCGCCGCCGAAGATCCCGATGTCCCCCCGCCGGCCCTGGGCGACCTGGAGCACCAGGGGGATGAGATGGGTTTCGGGGTGATGGTCTTCACCGATCTCCGCCTCGGGGTCGGCCCCGGCGGCGTTGAAGTACCGAAGGGAGACCGATCGGAGGCCGTAGGCCGAATCGAAGTCGGCGAGGATCTCCTCGACCATCCGCTTGGTCCGGCCGTAGGGGTTGATGGGGGCCTGGGGATGGGTTTCGGGGATGGGGATTTCGAGGGGCTCGCCATAGGTGGCACAAGACGATGAGAAAATGAACCGGCGGACGTCGTGGCGGGTCATGGATTCCAGCAGGCGGAGAGTGGCGGCCACGTTGTTCCGGTAGTACTTCGCCGGGTCCACCACCGATTCCCCCACGTAGCAGAAGGCGGCAAAGTGCATCACGGCGGCGATCCGGTATTGGGAGAACACCGAATCCATGAGATCGGCGTCGTTCACCGAGCCTTCCACCAGGGGCCCCCACCGGACGGCCTCCCGGTGGCCGCAAACAAGGTTGTCCACCACCACCGGCCGGTAGCCGCTTTCGGCCAGACGCTTGCAGATATGCGATCCGATGTAGCCGGCCCCGCCGGCCACCAGGATATCGGTCATCTCGTCAGGGTCCTTTCGTTTGGATGAGTTGCTTCATCTCGTCGAGAAACGCCAGTACCTGGGTTTCCACCATCCGGGCCGTCTCCGGCAATTTGTCGGCAACCCGCCGTTCTTTATCCCAATCCAGGTGAAACGCATAGCTATGCCGGAAGCTATGCCGGTTTCATCCGCTTGAGGAGGTCCGAATGCCACTGATGACGGCTCAGATGGTTTTCAAAGAATCGGGCGATGGATCGAAAAATGTTCTCGCAACCGGTATAGAAGCAATGGATGTAGTAGCCGATGGCCGACCGATCGTAAAAGGGGACCGGATCATCGTCATTCGGCAGCCGGGACCATGCGTCGTCGAAGTCTTCCACGAGCCGTCGGATGTTGTCCAGCTCGTCGCGGATGTCGGCCGTCAATAGGGCGAGATCATATTCCATAAATCACCTCTCCCCGCTGAAACACCTTGCGAATGAATTGTGGGTCGTCGGTCTGGGTGTACAGATCTATCGGGCGATTCAGGATTTCCGACAGGGCCCTTCGCAGCGGTCCCCAGTCTTCCGGGGGGAGCGGAATCACCAGCATGTCGATGTCGGATTCCGGATGGCATCGGCCATCGGCGACGGAGCCGAAAAGGACCGCCGTTTCTACTCCGTATTGCCGAAACAGCGGTGGAGCCATCTCCGCAAGGCGCGACCTTATCTGGTTGGACCGGCTTAATTGAGCCTCCCGGGCGGCGCGGCGGCTCTTCATGAGTCCGCTGATATCAAACTCCCCGCTCATCCGGCGCTCCCCGCCCCCCGGCAGACCCGGTAGATGGCCCAGTCGAGGATCGCTCGGGGGCTCATGCCG
>CAZWGY010000027.1:11370-14157 GCA_964633575.1 uncultured Desulfobacteraceae bacterium | reverse complement strand
CCCCCGGCAGACCCGGTAGATGGCCCAGTCGAGGATCGCTCGGGGGCTCATGCCGCTGGATTTGAGTCTTCGATCCGCCTCCGACAGGCACCTGAGCGCCGCCACCAGCTCCTCGATGGTGAACCGCCCGGCGTTCTGGAGGGCGAGGTAGATCGGGTAAGGGCTCCGTCCGGCCGCGGCCATGGTGAGATCGGTGCTCGGCTTTTTGGACTTGGCCTTTCGGCCCTTGGCTTTCGGCTTTCCGCCGGCGGACTCGCCTTCAGCCAGCGTCGCCTCCCAGCCCTCGATGATTGCCAAAAGGGTCTCGTCGTGCTTTCGGATCTCCGGCAGGACCGTCTCCTGGAAGCGGGGGTAGGGCATGGACGGGTTCCAGGCCCGGCCGGCGGGGCTGTCCAGAAACCCCCGGACGGTGATGAGGCGGCGGACCTGGTTGGCCACCGCCGTTAAGACCTGAAGGGGGAAGAACCCGGCGGTCAGGAGGGAGCCCACATAGAAGAGCGCCGCTCCGACATCCCGTTCCGCAACCGCTCCGGTCAGCGCGTAGATCGGGTCCTGGCGGGTCCGGCTCAACAGAGCCGACACGTCCTCGGGGGTGATCCGGTTTCTTTCCCCGACAAAGTGGACCAGCTTTTCCAGGCTGGCCAGAAGGGTCCGGAGATCGAGCCCGATCCGGTCCTCCATGGCCCGCCGGGCGGCGGGTTCCAGCCGCTTGCGGTGCCGGGCGAGAATTTCCTGGAACCGCTCGGTGATCACCGCCTCACGTGCCGCCCGGTCGGCCTTCCGGTTGCTGGTGGGCAGGGAGCAGTCCACGGCCGTGCCGTGCTCGGAGATGACCTTGTAAAGGCTCCGCCGGCGGTCGATGATCTCGGCGGTGATGACCAGATGATGGCCGTCGGGGATGCCGGCGGCAATGGCCCGCTCGAGGTCGGCGGTCCGGTCCTGGGGAGCGATGGGCGCCAGGTTGTGCTCCCGGCAGTAGGCGATCAGCTCGACCAGCCACTTGCCGTCCTCGATGATCCCCTCGTCCGCGGACAGGGCCGGCGGCGGTTCAGAGCCGTCGGGGAGGTCGGAGAGCGAAAGCTTCCGCTTGCCCAGAAGCGCCATAAGGTGCCGGGACGCCTTTTTTTGGTCCCTGGCCGCCCAGGCATCCCGGGCCTTGGCGAGAAAGGCCGAATCGTCCTGGCGGGATTCGAAAAGCCGGCTGTCGGTGAGAGCCACCACCTTCTTGCCGGCCATGAGGGAAAAGGTGCTCACCCGCTCGATGGCCTCGTGGACATTGTCCCCATCCACCGTTTCCAGGCCGAACCCCCGAACCTCGGGCGGCAGGATCGCGTCGAGGAGCCGGTCAAAGGCCGACTTGTAGAGGACCTCCTCGCCGTAAATGAGGTAGATGGGGGAAAACCGGCCCGCCTTCAGATGATCGGCGAGCCCCCCGTAGGCGATCTCAGCCACGGGTCCGCCCCCTGAGATAGGCCCAGAGAACGGCCGCGGCCAGGGCGAAGAGGACGCTGATGAGCTGGGAGATGGAGATCGTCCCGAAAAGGAAGTGGCCCCGGAAATCGGCCCGGAAAACCTCGATGATCCCCCGGCTGATGCCGTAGAGGATTACATAGGTCAGGGCGGTCTGGCCGCTGAATCCCTTGCGGGTCCGGGTAAGCCAGAGGACTCCGAAGATCGCCAGGTTGGCTCCGGCCGAGTAAAGCTGAGTGGGATGGAGGGCGATCCCGGGGGGAGCCAGGGTCTCGGGATGGGTAAAGGTGATCGCCCAGGGGAGGTCGCAGGTCTTGCCGAAACAGCAGCCGGCGAAAAAGCAGCCGATCCGGCCCAGGAAATGGCCGAAGGCCATGGCCGGGGCCAGGATGTCCAGGGTTTCCCAAAGGGGCATGGCGTGGCGCTTCAAATAAACGGCCACCGTGATCAGCGCCCCGATAAAGCCGCCGTAAAAGACAAGTCCGCCGTTCCAGATCTTGAAAATCTCCAGGGGGGATTCGAGAAAGGTCGAGGGGGTGGTCAGGACGTAGAAAACCCGGGAGCCGACGATGGCGGCAATCAGGATGAAAAAGCAGAGGTCGGTGATTCGCTCGGGGGACCGGCCCAGGCGCCGGGCCTCGGCTTTGGCGATGGCGATTCCAGCGATAAAACCCAGGGCGATGAACAGCCCGTAGGTGTAAAGCGAAATGCCGCCAATCTGAAGGAGAACTGGATACATGGGCTCAATCGGGCATCTTGTTGAAGATGAGGTGGACCGCGAAGATCGTCACCCCCACGGTGATGGCGCTGTCGGCCACATTGAACGCCGGCCAGTGGAACCTCCCGGCGTAGAGGTCGAGGAAATCGACCACCTCGCCGAACCGGATCCGGTCGATCAGGTTGCCGACCGCGCCGCCGAAGATGAGGGCGAACCCGGCGGCCAGCCACGGGTGAGTCGGCGGGGTCCGGCGGTAGAAATAGAAGACCAGAAGGGCGGCCAGGGCGGAAAAGACCACGAAGACCGTCCGCCGGAGCAGCCATCCCCCGTCGGCCAGAAGCCCGAAGGCCCCGCCCGGGTTCCGGATGTGAGTGATATTGAAGCATCCGGGGATGACCGGGATGATCTCGTACCGCTCGACGGCGGCCAGGATGATCGCCTTGGTGGCCTGATCAACGGCCACCACCGCGCCGGCGATGGCCGCAAGCCGGCCGTATCGCCCCTTTTCCGGACCGCTCATGTTATCCGTCCGTCGGCGCGGCGGCCAGAGCCGCCTCGCACCGCCCGCAGATGCCGGGGTGATCGGTTAAAGACCCCAC
>CAZWGY010000027.1:8691-11270 GCA_964633575.1 uncultured Desulfobacteraceae bacterium | reverse complement strand
GCCGGGTCCCGCCACGACTCCTCGGCCGAGGGCAGATCGGTCAGGTGAATGCTGTCGGCCTGGTCCGGCCGGGGCGGCTTATACGCCCAGACCTCCTCGGCGGTAAAGGGGAGAATGGGGGCCATGAGCCGGACCAGGACGTCCAGGATGTCGTACATGGCGGTCTGAGCGCTCCGCCGGGCCGGGGCGTCGGCCGGGGAGGTGTAGAGCCGGTCCTTGAGGACGTCGAGGTAGAAGGCCGAGAGGTCCAGGGTGCAGTAGTTGTAGAGCGCGTGGTAGATGGTGTGGAACTCGTACCGGTCGTAGGCCCGGCGTCCCTTTTCCACCAGGCCGACGAGCGTGTGGCGCATGTACCGGTCGATCTCGGTCATGGACTCGGCGGAGACGGCGTCACGGGCCGGGTCGAAGTCGAAGAGGTTACCCAGGATGAACCGGCAGGTGTTTCGAATCCGGCGATAGGCGTCGCTGAGCTGCTTTAAGATGTTCTCGGAGATCCGGATGTCATCCCGATAGTCGGTGGCCGAGACCCAGAGTCGGAGAATCTCGGCGCCGAACCGGTCAATCACCTCACGCGGAGCCACGACGTTGCCCAGGGACTTGGACATCTTCCGGCCGGCCTCGTCCACCACAAAGCCGTGAGTGAGGACCGCTTTGTAGGGGGCCTTTCCCCGGGTCCCCACGGCGGTGAGCAGGGAGCTGTGGAACCACCCCCGGTGCTGATCACTGCCCTCCAGATAAAGGTCGGCCGGCCAGCGGAGCTCCTCACGGGCTTCGAGAACCGCCGCGTGGCTCACCCCGGAGTCGAACCAGACATCGAGGATGTCGGTCTCCTTTCGGAAGTCAGTGCCTCCGCAGGCCGAGCAGGTAGTCCCCGCCGGGAGGAGGTCGGCGGCCGACTTTTCCAGCCAGACGTCGGCGCCGTGTTCGGCGAAGAGGTCGTGGATGTGCTCCACAATGGCTTCATTGATCAGCAGCTCGCCGCAGCCCTCGCAATAGAGGACGGTGATGGGCACCCCCCAGGCCCGCTGCCGGGAGACGCACCAGTCCGGCCGGTTTTCGATCATCCCGTAAATCCGGTCCCGTCCCCAGCTCGGAATCCATTCGACCCGGTCGATTTCGGCCAGCGACTTCCGGCGGAGTCCGGTGGCGTCCATCGAGATAAACCACTGGGGCGTGGCCCGGAAGATCACGGGCCGCTTGCAGCGCCAGCAGTGAGGATAGGAGTGGGTCATGGTTTCTTCGGCCATAAGGGCGCCCACCTCCTTCAGGCGAGCGTTGATCCGGGGGTTGGCTTCGAAAACCTGCTGGCCGGCAAAGGGGCCGGCTTCTTCGGTGAACCGCCCCTCGTCATCGACCGGGCTGTAAACTTCAAGGCCGTATTCGAGGCCCACCTCGTAGTCCTCACGGCCGTGACCGGGGGCGGTGTGGACACAGCCGGTGCCGGCCTCCAGGGTGACGTGATTCCCGAGGATGAGGAGGCTCTCCCGGTCATAGAGCGGATGGCGGCAGCGCTTCCGCTCCAGGGTCGCCGGCTCGATTTCGGCGAGGACCTCATAGTCGCTGATCCCGAAAGCGGTCATGCAGGCCGGGATCAGGTCCCGGGCCAAAATCAGGGCCTCTCCGTTGCTCACCCCCACGGCGGCATAAACAAAGGATGGGTGGAGGGCGATGCCGAGGTTGGCCGGGATCGTCCAGGGGGTGGTGGTCCAGATCACCACCGATGCCGACCGGCCGGCCAGGGCCGGGACCGAGTCGGAGATGTCGTCGATCAGGGGGAATTTGACGAAAATCGAGGGTGAGCTTTCGTCGTAGTATTCGATCTCGGCCTCGGCCAGGGCGGTCTGGCAGGAACAGCACCAGTAGATCGGCTTTTTGCTCCGAAAGAGGCTCCCTTCCAGGGCGAACCGGCCGCACTCCCGAGCAATGATCGCCTCGTAGTCGTAGCTCATGGTCAGGTAAGGCCGTTCCCACTCCCCCATGACCCCGAGGCGCTTGAACTCCTCCCGCTGGACGTCGATGAATTTTTCGGCATAGGCCCGGCACCGCCGGCGGATCTCGGCCTGGGTCATCTCCCGTTTTTTCTCCCCGAGCTCCTTGTCCACGTTGTGCTCGATGGGCAGGCCGTGGCAATCCCACCCCGGAACGTAAACCGCGTCGTAGCCGACCATCTGTCGGGACCGGACGATGATATCTTTCAGAATCTTGTTCAGGGCCGTGCCGATGTGGATGTGACCGTTGGCATAGGGGGGGCCGTCGTGGAGAATGAATCGGGGCCGCTCTTCCGACCGGGAGGTCCGGCGGATTCGGTGGTAGAGGCCCCCCGTCTCCCAGGCCGAAAGCTGCTCGGGTTCACGACGGGCCAGGTTCGCCTTCATGGGGAACCGGGTCTTGGGAAGGTTCAGGGTCTGTTTATAATTCATTGCATCCTCCGGGGGTTTCGGTCATCGTCCACACTTCAAATGACGGAATGTAGTCGGAAACGGGGGGCCGTGTCAAGGAAATGAAAACGCTTAAACGCCTCCGGTGACGTGGAAGCGTCGTCCCGCCGCTGGTGCAAAGCACCCCGGTCCCGTGGCAGG
>CAZWGY010000027.1:0-8591 GCA_964633575.1 uncultured Desulfobacteraceae bacterium | reverse complement strand
CCCGTCCCTGAGCGGCGGAATTCGTCATTGTGCCGCTGGGGGAGTTTGTGTATACTGGCTGGATTGATGCGACTTCCACCTGCCGGAATCGCCAACGACATCGCGCCGCCGGAGCCACGCCGCCGCGTGGGTCCAAACATGAGGATGGAGCATGGAAAAGGTCAATATCGCCGAAAAGTTCCGGGTCTTCGACAAATACTGGCAATCGAAGGTGGTCTCCGATTTCAACGGCCAGTCGATCAAGCTTTCCAAGCTTAAAGGGGAGTTCGACTGGCACTATCACAAGGGCGAGGACGAGCTCTACCTGGTCCTCAAGGGCCAGATGATCATCCAGTTCCGCGGCAAGGAGGTCTCCCTGAACGAGGGCGACCTGTTCATCGTGCCGGGGGACGTGGAGCACCGCCTTATCGCCCGGGAAGAGGCTCATATCCTGATGATCGACCCCCGGTCCACTTCCAACTCGGAGCGGACCGAAAAGGACATGACGGCTCCGTTTCAGACGGGGGATGTGACCGTCGAGGAGTCCGGGGCGTGACCGAGTCCGACCGGAAACGCCCCATGCCCCAGGTTACCATCTACACCGACGGCGGATGTATTGATAATCCGGGGCCGGGGGGCTACGGCGCCGTGCTCCTCTACGGTAAAAACCGCAAGGAGATCACCGGCGGATATAGGCTCACCACCAACAACCGGATGGAGCTGATCGCCTGCATCAAGGGCCTCGAAGCCCTCAAATACCCCTGCCGGGTAACCATCCACAGCGACTCCCGATACGTGGTTGACGGGATCGAAAAGGGATGGGCCAAACGCTGGCGCGGCCGGGGCTGGATGCGGAACGACAAGGAGCCGGCCCGGAACGCCGACCTCTGGAGCCGGCTCCTCGATCTCCGTGAAACCCACCGGGTGAATTTCCAATGGGTCCGGGGCCATGCCGGAAACCCTGAAAACGAACGATGCGACCAGCTTGCCACTGAAGGGGCTCGCCGGCCGGACCTCCCGGCGGACACCCTTTACGAGCGGGGCCGGACCGACGGGATGGCCGCCGTGAAAGGGGCCAACTGAACGTCATGGAAATCCACTTCGTCGAGGCCCGTGACCTCCCGGACCTCTGGTTTCAGGCGGTCCACGATATCCTCGACCGGGGGCGACGGTTCACCATCGATCAGGGATCCTACTCCGGGTCCACCCGGCTGGAATACGACTACTTCGTCGGCCGGGTCCGGCATCCGGCGACGGAACCGCTGATCCCGGATATCCCCCCGAGTTGCGGCATCCCCAACCCGGTGGCGCCGGATTTCATCTACGGGGGCCCCGGCCACGAACGCTCCTATATCGAATACCTGATGACCCCGCACAAGTCCCCGGACGAATCCTACACTTACGGCGAGCGCCTCACCCGGACCCCCTTAACCGACGAGGTCCTGGGCTGGTGGCGGGCGGATCAGCGGGAGATCGTTGACCGGCGGGAGCCGGACGGCCGGGCGGTTTTCGAGGAAAACGGGCGGATCTACATCAACCAGATCGAGTGGGTGATCCAGACCTACCGGCGCGGCGGCTATCGGAACAACCAGATGGTCCTCCAGGTGGCCCGTCCCTCGGACGCGGCCCTCAAGGACCCGCCTTGCCTTCGGCATATCGACACCCGGATACAAGACGATCGGCTCATCTTCTTCGTTTATTTCCGGTCCTGGGACCTCTGGGGCGGGATGCCGGCCAACCTGGCCGGAATTCAGACCCTGAAATCTTACATGGCCGGGGAGATCGGGGTGGCCGACGGGGAGATGGTCGTGGAGAGCAAGGGACTGCACCTTTACGGCTACGCCGAGGAGCTGGCCCGGCTCAGGTGTTTGAAATGACGGGCCGACGGCTTCGGGTACAACTGTAAAGACATCCGGGGTTTCCAAAACTTTGGAAACCTCGGATGTCTATTGATAAAATCGCAACGCGATTGGAGCTGGCTTTAGATGAACATATTCTCGCGGGTAGTCGAGATAGTTACGATTCTGGCCCTGAATGTCGTCCTCATGCTGGTCTCATCCGGCATTATGGTTGGGGCCGGCTATCTCTTTTCAGCAATTTTTCCCCTGAGCCTCTTTCAGGGGATCGTCGTCTGTCTGGGTACGGCGCTTCTGATTCTGATGATCTATTTTTTTACATCCCTGCTTCATCTGGGCAACGACTACCTCGACTACATGAAGTACCTCGATGACGAACCGTATGATGATGACTATGACGAAGACGACGATGAGGAATCGGATGCCCGGTCGCGGCTGAAGGTAATCAACATCGCCAAGGTCGGCCGGAACGACCCCTGCCCCTGCGGGAGCGGAAAGAAGTACAAACACTGCTGAGGGCGGTAACGCGATGCCGGGAGGGTCTCCCGGAACGATGAGTACCATTTCGCCCTTGGTGGGATTGAAAGGGAGCGGTTGATGAGGTCTAAAAGATGTTGGCGAACGGTCTGCCTGACCCTGGCCGGACTTCTGCTGGCGGCGATGTCCGGCGGTGAGGTGGCGGCCGAACCCATTCAGGTCTTTGTGAGTATCGCCCCCCAGCGCCATTTTGTCGAGCGGATCGGCGGCGAGGGGGTAGCGGTGTCGGTGATGGTCCCGCCGGGATCCAGCCCGGTGAGCTACGAGCCCAAGCCGCGCCAGATGACCGCCCTGTCCAAGTCGGTCCTCTACTTTGCCGTGGGAGTTCCTTTCGAGACGGCATGGCTCCCCCGGTTTTCGGACGCCAACCCGGACCTGAAGATTGTTCACACTCAGGACGGCATTAAAAAAGTCCCCATGCGGGCCCACCATCATCATGGCGAGGATGCTGATCACGGCCATGACGATCCGGCCGACGGCCGGATTCTGGACCCTCATGTCTGGCTCTCCCCCCCGCTGGTTATCCTCCAGGCCCGGAACATCCTCGATGCCCTCTGCTCGGCCGACCCGGACCGCCGGTCCGGCTACGAGGCCAATTACCGCGAATTTGTCGGGAAGCTGGTGGACCTCGATTTGGCCATCCGGGAAATCTTTTCGGATGTCGCCCAGGGGAGCCGGTTTATGGTCTTTCACCCATCCTGGGGCTACTTTGCCCGAGCTTATGGCCTGGATCAGGTCCCGGCGGAAATCGAGGGCAAGGACCCCAAGCCGGCCGAGCTTCAGGGCCTGATCGACCACGCCCGGACCCACAAGATCCGGATCATCTTTGTCCAGCCCCAGTTTTCGGATAAAAGCGCCCGGGTCATCGCTTCGGCCATCGACGGCCGGGTGGCGGTCGCCGACCCCCTGTCGCCGGACTGGGCGGAGAACCTCCGGCGGGTGGCCCAAAGCATCCGGGATGCCATCCAGGGAAGCGCCGGATGACGGCCCCGACGCCCGACATCGCGGTCGAGCAGCTCGATTATTCGGTCAATGGTCAGCCGATCCTGGAAAACGTCAACCTGACCATCGACCACGGGGATTTCACCGCCCTCATCGGTCCCAACGGCGGGGGCAAGACCACCCTGCTCAAGCTTATGCTCGGGCTGATCAAGCCGGACCGGGGTCGGGTCCGGATTTTCGGGGAACCGCCCGGAACCGTGGCCCGGCGCCTGGGCTACGTTCCCCAGGACATCGGGATCAACCGGCGCTTTCCCATATCGGTGATGGACGTGGTCCTCATGGGCCGGCTGCGGGCCGGGAGACGCTGGCCCGGCCGGCGTCGGGCGGACTGCCGGGCGGCCCAGCGGGCTCTGGAGCAGGTCGAGATGTGGGCGTACCGGGACCGTCGGATCGCCGAGCTCTCCGGCGGTCAGCGCCAGCGGGTTTTCATCGCTCGAGCCCTGGCCACCGAGCCGGAAATCCTCTTGCTCGACGAGCCCACCGCCAGTATCGACACCCGGCATCAGTCTGAATTCTACGAGATACTCAGAGACCTTAACGAGTCGGCGACCATCGTGATCGTCTGTCATGACCTGATGATGATCTCGACCCATGTCAAGTCGGTGGCCTGCGTCAACCGGACGGTTCACTACCACGACGGGGCCGAAATCACCCCCGACATGGTCGATATGTACCAGTGTCCGGTGGAGCTGATTACCCACGGGCAGCTTCCCCACCGGGTCCTTCGGGACCATTAGGGGCGATTCCGGATGTGGGAAGCTCTCGGCTACGAGTTCATGCGGAACGCCTTTCTGGCCGGTCTGCTGGCCAGCGTCATCTGCGGAGTGGTGGGCAGTCTGGTGGTGGTCAACCGGATCGTCTTCATTTCCGGCGGCATCGCTCACGCCGCTTATGGCGGCATCGGGCTGGCCTTCTACCTCGGCATCCCCTTTCTCGCCGGGACCACGTCGGTGGCCCTTCTTTCCGCCGGGATTATGGCGGCGGTGACTCTGAAGGCCCGCCATCGGTCGGACACCATCATCGGGGTTATCTGGGCCGTGGGGATGGCGGCCGGGGTTATTCTCATCGACCTCACCCCCGGCTACAACGTCGATCTCATGAGCTACCTATTCGGGAGCATCCTCACGGTGCCGGCAAGCGATATCTACCTGATGGCTGGGTTGAGCGTGGTGATCGTCGGAGGGGCGGCCTGGTTCTACTCCGACCTCCTGGCCATGTCTTACGACGAGGAGTTCGCCCAGCTCCGGGGCGTCCCGGTCCGGACCTTCTACTTCCTGCTTATCGCCACCATCGCCCTGTCGGTGGTGATGGTGATCCGGGTGGTGGGGTTGATCCTGGTCATCGCCCTGTTGACCATCCCGCCGTACATTGCCGAGCGGTATGTCCGGTCCCTCTCCCGGATGATGATCCTGTCGGCGGTCCTGAGCGCCGCCTTCGCGGTGATCGGCCTGTTTCTGGCATATTGGTTCAACGTCACCTCGGGGGCGGCGATCATCCTGGTGGGCGGCTGCGCCTTCTTTCTCGCCATCCTGGCCGACTACGCCGGAAAGTGGTTTCGGGGATAATCGGTGTGATCCTCAATGGCCGTGTTCCACCATAAGGTTGTAATCGTCCACCGGCATCAGGTTCCCGCAGGCCCGCTCCACCACCTCGCTTAGGGCCGGGTGGATGTGCATCCCCTCGGTGATCGGGATGAGGTTGGCCTCCGGGGTGTACATGAGGGTGACCAGCTCCTGGATGAGGATGGCGGCGTGGGGGCCGATGATGTGGGCGCCGAGGATCCGTTCCGTGTCCCGCTGGGCGATCACCTTGACGAACCCGTCCCGCTCCCCCATGGCCATGCCTTTGGCGGTGTCTGAAAAGCGCTGGTGGCCGATGAGAATATCGGCCCGGCCGAAACGCGCCTCGGCATCCGCCTGGCCCATCCCCACCGAAGCCACTTCGGGGTGGATGAAGACCGCGTGAGGCACCGCGTGGTAGCTGACCCGGACCCGCTCCCCGAGAATCGCGTTGTAGAAAACCACCTTCGATTCGTAGTTGGCCACGTGCTTGAAAAGATGGCGGCCGATGGCATCGCCGAAGGCCCAGGTTCCCGGCCGGGTGGTTTCGAGGTGGTCGTTGACCCGAATCCAGCCGTCCGCGTCCGTTTCGATCCCGGCTCGTTCGGGCTGAAGGAGATCAGTGGTCGGTCCCCGGCCGACGGCCACGAGGATCTCGTCGGCGATGATCCGCTTTTCCGCTCCGGTCACGGCGTCCCGGGCCACCACTTTCTTTTTTCCGGCGCTGATGGTCTCCACCCGACGGACCTCGTGGTTCGTGAGGATGGTCATCCAGCGGGCACCGGCCGCTTGGGCCGCGGCGCTCACCTCCGGCTCCTCATGGGGTAAAAACCTTGGGTTCCGGCCCACGATGGCCACCTTGGCCCCCATGGCCGAAAAGAAATGGCCGTACTCGGCCGCGATGTAGCCCCCGCCGATGATGACCAGGCTCCGGGGGAGGGTCTCCATGGCCAGAACGGTGTCGCTGGTCAGGTACCCCGTCTCTTCGAGGCCCTCGATGGGCGGGATCAGCGGCCGGGAACCGGTGCATAACAGGACGGTTTCCGATGTGATCGTCCGGCCGGAGACGGTCAGGGTCCCGTCCCCGTTGTATTCGGCGGTGGCCGGATAGTAGTCGATATTGTCGGCCGCCGTCAGCCCCGCCCGGATCGACTCCACGTCCCGGGCCACCGTATCCCGCATCCGGGCCATGATCCCGGGGAAATCGACGGCTTCGACGGTGAGGCGGATTCCCAGGTCGGCGGCCGCCTCGGCGGTCCGCAGGACCTCGGCCGGATAGAGCAGGAGTTTGGTGGGAATGCACCCCTTGGTCAGGCAGATTCCGCCCGGCGGGTCCCGGTCGATCACCGCGACGCGGGCCTCGGGGTGCATCTGAAGGTAAGGGGCGACGATGTTCATGGCGGAGCCGGTGCCGATGGCGATGAGATCATAAGTCTGCATGGGGTCTCCTGAAAGGCCCGCCCCGGGGCGCGGGCGTCGGGGTTGAAATTCTGGCGCGAAACCCTATATAATATGCGATGTTCGTCGGTTCAAGGAGAACTTGAGCGAACCCCGGCGCGGCCGGGATTTCGGTGACAGGATGCTTTCGACAATCCGAGGAGACTCATGAGCGGTTCAAACCATCCCCACGACGATGCTCGTACTCAAGAGGAGATACTGACGCAGTTGGGCGGCGCCCTCGACCGACTGCCCCACCCGGTTGACATCCACCTCTTCGCCCGCCCGGACGACGGCGATATCTTCAGCCGGGTGGCCCGCCAGGCCATGGAGACCTTCGGCGGTCTGAGCGAGCGGATCCGGATTCTTGAGCACGCTCCGGAAAGCCCGGAGGCCGCCCGCCACGGGATCGACCGGTTCCCGACCCTGGTTCTGGCCCCGGACCGTTACCGGATCCGCTGGCACGGGGCTCCCATGGGCGAGGAAGGCCGGACTTTTATCGAGCTCCTTTTTCTGATCGGGACCGGAGACAGCGGCCTGAGCGAGGAATCCCGGCGGATGCTCAAATCCCTTGAGGATTCCCGGGACCTGATGGTCTTTGTCAGCCCGAGCTGCCCCTATTGCCCTCAGCAGGCGGTCAACGCGGCCCGGGCCGCCGTGGAGCGGCCCGACAGGGTCTCCCTGACCCTCGTTGATACCCAGGCCAATCCCGATCTCGCCGAACAATACGGGGCTCAGAGCGTACCGATGACCTTTGCCGACGAGGCTCTCATCGGCCAGGGAGCCCAGGGCGAGGAAGTCTTTGTCCAGTCCCTCCAGAAGCTCGAAGAGCAGCGGATCTACATCCCCGAAATCGAGGCCGACCAGGTGGAGACTGATCTCCTCATCGTCGGCGGCGGCCCGGCGGGGCTGACCGCCGGAATCTATGCCCGGCGCGCCGGCCTTCGGACGGCTTTGGTGGAAGGAGGGGTCCTCGGCGGCCAGGTCGCCACCACCCCGGTGGTGGAAAACTACCCCGGCTTTACCTCGGTGGGCGGCAAGACCCTCGTGGATATCCTCGTCCAGCACGCCCTCCAGTATGTCCGGATTTTCCAGGGCGAGATGGTGACCGGGATCGAGGTCGGCCATCCTTTTACCGTGCGGACCAGCCGGCGGACCTTCACCGCGAACAGCATCCTCCTGGCCACCGGCGCCAACCACCGGCACCTGGGCGTCCCCGGCGAAAACCGGCTCTCGGGCCGGGGGGTGAGCTATTGCGCCACCTGCGACGGGCCGCTGTTCAAGGGCCGGAAGGTGATTCTGGTCGGCGGGGGGAACAGCGCGGTTACCGAAGCCCTCTACCTCCATCATGCGGGCGTCGCGGTGACCCTCGTCCACCGGCGGGACGCCCTCCGGGCACAGGAGATGCTGGCCCGGAACCTGACCGACAACAATATCCCCGTCCTCTGGAACACCGAAGTCCGGGAGATCCAGGGATCGGCCCGGGTCGAGGCGGTCGTCCTCTACAACAACCGCACCGGGGCCACCTCCACCTTCAACACCGACGGCGTCTTCATCGCCATCGGCTACCAGCCGTCGGTGACCCTGGCGGAAGCCGTCGGGGTAAAGCTCACCCCGGACGGCTACATCGCCAAAGACGACCGGCACCGGACCAGCGTCCCCGGGATTTATTCCGCCGGGGACGTGGAAGGCGGCTATAAGCAGATCGTCACCGCCGCCGGCCAGGGGGCCGAGGCGGCCATGAGCATCTTCGAGGACCTGATCAACCCCTATTGGAAACGCGATGCCACCGCATAGCCGGCGGAACCCGGCGGCCGGACGGGGGCGCGAATGATTTTCAGACGATCGGACCGGCGTCGGCAGCCCCGGTATCAGGTGGCCTGGCCGGCCACGCTCTCGGCGCGCTTTATCGACATGGGCGGCGAGATGGATGTCCGACTGGCCAACTTTTCGGCGACGGGCGCGCTCATTTACACCCCCCGGCTCGATATCCGGGGTCGGCACCTGGTGGTGGCCCGGCCGCTCCCCGAACTCACCCTCACCATCGACACTCCGGCCGGAGACATCGTGGTGGATGTGGAGATCCGGTGGTACAACTGGTCGGTGGCCTCGGCCGGATTTCAGGTGGGGATGGCGTTTCTCTCCCCCGACCCGGCGGCAAGGGAGCAAATCGACCGGCTGGTCCGACAGCTCCGGTCGGCCCGGACCCCGACGGTCTGAC
>CAZWGY010000026.1:0-19961 GCA_964633575.1 uncultured Desulfobacteraceae bacterium | reverse complement strand
GGGGGTTAGGTCTGAATGCCGTGTGGCCGAAATGATGATCAATGCCTGAAAATACATGCGCCCGTGCTCCAATCGAAAATCCAGAACCACGAATAAACACCAATTCACACTAATTTTTTTTCGTGTTTTTCGTGTGTTTCGTGGTTTAAATCCATTTTCATGCACGGGGGTGATCGCGGTGCCCCGGTCATGAGGGTTTATCGTGAAAATCCGCGCCGCCCGTGCTCCAATCGAAAATCCAGAACCACGAATAAACACCAATTCACACGAATTTTTAATTCTATTTTTTTTCGTGTTTTTCGTGTATTTCGTGTATTTCGTGGTTTAAATCCGTTTTCATGCACGGAGGTGATCGTGGTGCCCCGGTCATGAGGGTTTATCCGGCAATAAATCGGATGAAAGCCCTCAGTCATTTGACTGGTGGCTTACTGAGCGATCCGGTAAGGGCCGCGAGGCTTGAACAATCTATGTGGTATGTTGCGGCATCAACCGTCATTTGACATGGGTACCAAACCGTGGGAGCAATCTTTCGTTTTTGGTTAGCGTGGGCACCGCAATCACCCCGCGGATGAAAACGCATTTTCACGATAAAACCGCATCAGGACCCGTGATTTCAATACCATCTACGTCAACGGCAGCAACAGTCAGCCCAATATAAAGCCGGATGACGAGAACTGGAAAGTCCGCCTCATCGAAGAGGAGCTCATGAAGCGTATGTGGAATGGCTAGATCGCTTAAAGGTAGATGCTGACAATGAAAAACCCCTTAGATAAATTGACAATACGCGGCTTCAAATCCATTCGGGAATTGGAAGACTTCGAGCTAAAAGACCTGAATATTTTCGTCGGAGCCAATGGCGCGGGGAAGAGCAACCTGATTTCTTTTTTCCGGATGCTTCAATCGTTAATCGAGGGAAACCTCGACGATTACGTTCGTGACGGCGGAGGCATCAGTGATCTTCTCCATAATGGGCGCAAGGCAACCAAACAAATGGAGTTTAAAACCCGGTTTGGCATTCGGGGGTACCGCTTCATAATTAAACCAGGCCCTGGAGAGGGCTTTGCGCTGACGGACGAAGCTCGTTTTTACCAGCACGGTCATACCCGTTGGTGGGAGCTTGGAAGTAGTGTGGACAATTCTTCCTTGTTGGTAAAGGAAGCTAAAGGTTCAACTCTCGACAGCCAATACAGTAAACCCGTTTACAACGCAATTAACTCTTGGAAAATTTACCATTTCCACGACACCAGCTTGACGGCGCCCATGCGGCACGCTGAAATTGTTGAGGACAATAAGGCGTTACGATCCGACGCATCCAACATTGGTCCGTTTTTGTCGCGCCTCCGAAACGAAAAAAGATTTTATTATGACGAAATTCTGAATGCTTGCCGTCTTGTCGCTCCTTTCCTCGACGATTTTTTATTAGATCCTCAGCAGCTCGGGCCTAAAACCAAGGTTTCTCTTACATGGAAAACCCATGGCTCTGATTATCCCATGCAGCCTTACCATCTGTCCGACGGCAGTATTCGCTTTATCTGTCTCGCAACGGCACTTCTCCAACCAAATCCGCCGTCCACAATCATCATTGATGAACCGGAGCTAGGTTTACATCCAGAAGCGATACGCATTCTTGGCGAGCTGATTGAAGATGCCGCCAAACGAACACAGATCATTGTCGCAACACAGTCTCCTCTTCTACTTGATCAGTTTGCCATTGAAGATATCGTGGTGGTGAATCGCAAGAAGGGGCAATCCGTTTTTGAGCGGTTGAAACGCTCAAATTTCAATGAATGGCTTGAAGATTATTCCGTTGGTGAGCTCTGGAGCAAGAACGTCATCCAGGGAGGCACAACCAATGAATAGTTACGCGGAAGTGATTGTGCTTGCGGAGGGGCCAACGGAACTGCGATTCGTCAAACAGGTGCTTGGGCCTTATATGGCGAACCGTGCTGTGTATTTGACTCCAATCATTCTGAACAAGCCCGGCGAAAAAGGTGGTGATGTAAAGTTTGCACGCGCCAGGAATGACATCGGTAGGCATCTCAATCAACGAAGGGATACCTGGGTAGCATTGTTGGTTGATTACTACGGAATTCAGCCTGATTGGCCGGGTTATGCGAAATCGAAACGACAAACGGATCACACCAGAAAGGCTGATGTCTTGAATCAGACCACGGCCGAAGAAGTACAGATGCTTTTTCCGGAACAAAATCAGGCAAGGCGATTTATCCCTTACGTTTCAATGTATGAGATTGAGGCATTGTATTTCAGTGATCCCGCATGCCTGTCTGAAAAGATTGGGGTCAACCAACGGTCTATCGACACAATTCTGACGGAGTGTGGGGAACCGGAAAAAATCAACGATAATAGCACAACGGCACCCTCGAAAAGACTGAAAGAGCTTTCTGATCGTTTCAAGAAAACTACCACCGGATTAGCGATAGCCACGGAAATCGGCATACCCAAAATGCGTTCAGCCTGCCCGCTTTTTCATGCCTGGTTAGAAACGCTCGAATTTCTGGTGAGAAAGGAAAATGGCGAAGCCTAAACCAAGGGGGCCAAAGTCGCATTTATTCAGAAACAAGCTGATGCTCAACCATTGCTGGTGAGCCTGTTCGGGATTGATCCGCTACGGAAACAGACACTGAACGGACGGACTGTCCGCCCGTTTCATCGCTTGGCCGCTCCGATCAGGCAACCGTCGTTTGACATGGAAATTAAAATGTGGGAGCATTTACGGTATCCGGCGGGACATCGCGACGGCGGCGGGAGGTCATACGCCACGCGGAAAGCGGGTTCCATCCGTTTTGAACGAAATCCGTTCGGGATAGTGAGATGGCGCTGAAGGGCGATTTTCACACTGTTTACATTACCACGATTCTCCAGATGCTCTGTGACGAGAACAAGACCGGTGTGCTCCGGGCCCGCGGCCCGAAAAACCACCAGGTAAAGCTCTTTCTTCAGGACGGGGCCATTCTCTGCGTCATGGGGACCCTGAAACGGGCCCGCCTGGGCAGCCTCCTCCAGCACTCGAACCTGATCACCCCGGAAACCCTACTCCGGTGCCTGGCGATGGCCAGGGAGCGGGGCCAGGCTCTGGGCAAGGTCCTCATCGAGGAAGAGGTCCTCACCGCCGAAAAGCTCGGCGCGGTGGTCAACAAGCAGGCCGAGGAAATCATCTTCAATCTCCTGGCCTGGGAGAGCGGGTCCTACGAGTACCAGGACGGGCGGATCAATCTCAGGGGCATGGTGGCCGTCCCCATCAACGTCATGGGGCTGATCCTGGAAGGACTCCGGCGAAAGGATGAGCGGATGGTGGCCGATGCTGCGGCGACCGCCGACCCCGCGCCGCCGCCTTGGGTGGATGTCTCCTTTACGGAGGGGGAGCCGGCCGGGGAGAGTGGTACTGACGACGAAAGGATCGACGCTCCAACGGATCCCGCCGACGACGAGATCGCCCTGAGCGAATACGAATGGCGGACCTTCTGGCGTCCCCCGCCGGCGGGCACCGGCGACGTTAATGTTCAGATCCGGGACGGAAAGGTCTATTTCGACGGCATTGGATTTGATCCCGAGCCGGGCGACGGCTCGCCGGCTGATATCGCGGCAACGGAGAGCGAATGGAAGCGCTTCCTGGCGTTTTTCAAACGGCGAAATGACCCTTGACGACCACGCCGTGGACGTGGTGTAACCCGTGCGTTGACGGGCCGGGCTACGTGGCCCGCGGAAACGTTTTGAGCTGACATGGAAAACGAGATGCAAGAGGTCAAAGTGGTGGTGGGCGAGGATAACCTGGCCACCTATATCTGCCCCAAATGCGGCTTTCTGATGGTCGAAGACGTCTCCGAACACATCCGGTCGGACCAGCCGGTCCGGGCCAGATGCGAATGCCGCTGCGGCTATAACTATACCGTGTTTCTGGAGCGGCGGCGCTTCTACCGTAAGTCCACCCGACTCAGCGGCACCTGCAACCGCTCCGATGTAGGGATGGCCGTGACCGTCCTCGATCTCTCCCGGGCCGGGCTCAAGTTCCGGCTCGACGGAGCCAATGCCATCGATGTGGGCGATGACCTCTACATCGAATTCGAGCTCGGGGACCGGGACCATTCCATGATTCTCCGGAAGGTCAAGGTCAAATCGGTTGACGGCCCTTACATCGGCGCTGAGTTCATCCGGCCGGAGCCCTCCTCCCGGATCACATCTTATCTCTACTTCGACGATTAATGACGGCCCGGTCGCCGCTTTCGTGCCAGGTGGTAAGCCACGAACCGGTCGAGGGAGGTGACCGCGGAGCGGATGTCCGGGTAAACGGGCAGGCCGTTTTCTTCGAGGATGCCCACCAGATCGGCATAGTAGCGTCCGGCGTTGACCGAGATCACCATCGGCTGAGGATACCGGCGGCTCAGATCCACCAGGCGGGGGGCCAGGGCGTCGGGGTCGTGGCAGGTATCCGGCGCGGTCTTTAGGGTTTCGGTGTGGGGAACCACCGAGACGAACAGACAGCCGACCCCGGGGTCCTGGAGCATCGTTTCCACAAAGTCCGCATAATCCCGGTCATCGGCCATGGGGGTGACGTCGAGAAACGAGGACCGGACGTCCACGAGGCCGGTCCGGTCGATCTCCCGAAGCCGGGTCACGGTGGCTTCCGAGAGCCAGGCCGGCGTCAGATGGGTCATCTCGTCGGCCCCGGCCGCCGACTCGAACCCGGCGTTGACCACCCCGGCCACCCGCCGGCTGACCGGGAGCTTCCGTGACAGCAGGGAAAATGCCTTGACCCAGTGGTAGTGATCCTCGATGTGGGCGGCCAGGATGACCCCCGCCTGATCGCAGGCCGCCTTGAAGACGTCGTAGGCCCCGGACATGGAAGCCGTGTGGGATGCGGTCACCTTCGCTCCGGCATCGGTCCGGCCGGCCTTGTAAACGATGATCGGCTTGTCAATCCGTCCGGCCAGCTCGAAAAACCCCCGCCCCTCGCCGGGGTCCAGTCCCTCCACATAGAGCGCGATCACGTCGATGCCCGGCTGATCCGCGAAATAGGCCATCAGGTCGGTGACCGTCACGTCGTATTTGTTTCCGAAGCTGACCACGGACCGGAATAGCCGCGACCGTTGAAACCGGTCGATGGCGGTCACCGAGAAGGCCCCGCTCTGGGTGAGGAGAACGGTGTTGCTGGTCTCGGAATGGCGGAGGTCAAGGCGGGTTTCCTCGATGAAGAGGGTGTTAAGGCCCGGGTTGCCGGGCCCGGGAGCCGAGTAAACGCCCATGCAGTTGGGACCGATGATCCGGGAACCGGGGTTGGCGGCGACCACGGCCCGGGCAAAGGTGGCCGAATCGAGGTCGGCCGGCAGCCCGGAGATGAGGATGACGGCCCGGGGCGGCGGGTCGGACAGGGATTCGAAGAACGCGACGGTGTGTCGGGCCGGGGCCGCGTAAACCGCCAGGTCCACCGGGCGAGGCAAGTCAGCCATCGACCGGTGGAGCGGGTAGCCGGTCCCGTCGAAGTCGATGTTTCCCCCTTTGGGGTTGATGAAAAAGAGGTCGGTCCGCCCCATGTCGTGAAGGAGTTGGGCGATGTTTCGCCCCAGGGAATGTTTGGCCGGGTCGGCGGAGACCCCGACCACCGCGATCCCGTCGGGGGCAAAGAAGCCGTCCAGCCCGTCCAGACGCGGCGGCGGAACCGTGGCGGTCTCGTCCGTGACCGGGGTGATCCGGGCAAAGCCGTCCACCGCCACGAACCGGCCGTCCTCGGAGAGAACAAAGGGGTTGACGTCCAGGGCCGTGATGATCCGATCTGGCCGGGGGTCGGCGATAAAGGAATAGTGCCAGGCCAGGCGGCTCAAAAGCGACGCGGTCTCCGTCAGGTGGGTCAGGTATTCCTCGCCCCGGCCGATGGCTTCGAACTTGTGACGGATCTTGAGGCCCCTGACCCCGGCCCGGGCCGCGGCCGGGTCCAACGGCGGGAGAAAGAGGTTGGCCGGGTCGTAATGCTCGGCGAAGAATTCCGCGTCGTCGCCCCCCTTGCTCAGGGTCAGGACCGGGCCAAAGGCGATGTCCTCTGAAAACCCCAAAAGGACCTCGTAGCCCAGTGCCTGAGTATGGGGGATGTACTCCACCAGGAGAAAGCCGTCGATGGCGGGCGGGGATGGACCGGGAAACCGGTCGGTGACCGTCTCCGCCATCCGGCGGAGCGCCAGCTCCACATAGAGCGGATCATCGGTTCGCAGGGTCCTGACGCCCCCGTATCGGGCCTTGTGGGAGATGTTGGAAGAGATGATCTTGGCCACCACCCGATGACCAAAGGGCCGGAGAAGGGCCGCGTTCACCTCACCGGGGTCTTTGATCACGGCAACCCGGGGGACGTCCAGCCCGAGGCAGGCGAGGATCTGGTAAACTTCGTGTTCGTAGAGGGTCCGGCGCCCGGCCGCGTGGGCGGTCCGGAGCACGGCATCGATCTTCTCGCGGATCGCCTCGGATAATTGCGGGGTCGGGGTCATGGCGCCTATCCGGTCACCAGGGCCAGACCCGACTCAGGTATTCCAGCGCCGGAGCCAGGTCCTGCTCCCGATGGGGTTCGATGGTGATGATCGGCGGGGTCGGCCGGTGGCCGGCAAGATAGTCAAACAGGGTTCCAAAATCGACGATCCCCAGGCCGGGCGCCAGGTGGTCGTCGTGTTGGCCGTGGTTGTCGTGGATGTGAAGCTGTCCGATGGCATCCCCGAGCCCGGAGAGCCAGCCGGCCATGTCGGTCCGGCTGAAGGCGGTGAGATGGCCCGTGTCCAGGCAGAAGCCGACGCCCGCCTCGCCGAGGGTTTCAAAAAGGATTTCGATATCGGCCGGCCCGTCCTCGAAGACGTTCTCGAGCATCAACCGGGTTCCGGCGTCCCGGAGCTCCCGGTTGATCCCGGCCCATTCGGTCAAGCCGTACTCGACCCATTCGTCTCGGAAAAAGTAATGATACCGGGCGTCATAGCCGGCGTGGGCCACCACCGACCGGGGGGAAAAGACCGGGACGAGCTCGGCCACCTGGGCCATCCGCCGGCGGGTCACCCGGCGGATTTCCGGGTCGATGGAGCCGGCGGAAAGGTCCTGAAACGGGGCGTGGAACGTGACGGCCAGGCCGTTTTCCGCCAGGGCCGTTGCGATCCGCTTGAATTCCGACGGGGAGACGGTATCGAGAGAAACGGCGTCGAGGTAGATTTCCGGGTTGAGCCGAAGCCGGATAAAGGTATCGAGGTAGGTCTCCCGGAGCATGGGAAAGGGGATGTTGACGTGGACGAGACGGGCGATGTCGGCCATGGTGCTTCTCTTTTCGGTTCGATGTGGGTCGGCGGGCGGGGTTGACCGCCCCGGTTGCCTGGCGTAAGGTGGTTCCGCCGCCTCGTCTTGGCGGCGCCATGTTGATATATGGCATGAGGCTGGAACCGTGATCAAGGCCAAATCCTCAATCCCAATGGAAGGGGGACACCATGCCCACCGGTGCCTGCGGCATCAACTGCGACGTATGCAAGCTTCGACTGCTGGGCGCCTGCTCCACCTGTGGATCGGGCAGGAGCATCGAGGGGCGGCGAAAGCTGGCCGCTCAGGAGCGGATCTTCGGCGCCACCTGCGTCATCCTCGAATGCGCCTGCATGAACGCCCTGGATTACTGCATGCGGGACTGCAATGAGTTCCCTTGCGAAAACCACCGGATCGGACCCTATCCCTTCAGCGAGGGCTTTTTACGGATGCAGGCCCGCCGGCTGTCGGAACGGCCCCCGGCCCGGAATCACAATAACCAGCCGGTCACCGTGCCGCCCGAATACTGGGACGCCCTGGAATCCCGCGACCTGACCGAGCTGTCGAACCTCACCCTCTTCGACCCCTATCCCTCACCCCCCAAGTCGCCCCGGGGGCTGGTCTTCACTTTTCTTCACGAGCCGATCCGGGTTGACGTCGCCGGACGGTGCCTCCGACGAAGGCGGCCGGATGACGGTCACTGGGAGCGGACCGAGGATCCTCTGCTGGAGCTGGTCACCCTCGTCTATCTCAACTCGGTGACGGCGTTTTACCCGTTGACCAAGGAGATCGTCGGCCCCCAGGATCTCAAGGAGGGCCACTTCTTCAAAGGGCCCCATGTCCTCAAGATCGAGCCGCTTTTGGAGCGCTACGGCGATGACGTGGAGGGATTTTACCGAGCCGCCCGGTGCCTGGGCGGCGACGCCGTGGACATGGCCGACGTGGCTTTCAAGCTGCTTCCCTTTCCCCGGATTCCGCTCTATTACCTTCTCTGGCGGGGGGATGACGAATTTCCGCCCCGGCTGTCGGTTCTCTTTGACCGCTCCATCGAGCGGGTTTTTGCCGCGGATGCCGTATGGGGTCTGGTCAGCCGGGTGAGCACCGAGCTTTTAATCGGGCCGTCGGCCCGGTTTTCCGGGGGGGCGGCCCCGGTCTCCTGACCGCCGGGGTCAGGACTCCGCTCCGGACCGCCGTCTGGGTGCCGGCTCCGGGAAGGCGCGGTCGCCGGCCGCCGAAAAGGTCATCTCCTGGCCTTTGCACACAAACCCCAGAAATCCTTCAGCCTCCGGTTGGACGTCCGGATAGGGCTGGTAATGGTAGAGCCACATCTTGGCCCGGACCGAGGCCGGGAGAGTCCGGAGATCATCGTAATGGGCATGGACGACGCTTTTAAAGGGGCTGGTCTCGCAATCGTGAAAGATGACCGTCACCTGGGGGGCGATTCGGGAGATGAGGCCGGGCTGGAACTGGGTGTCGGTGGTGAAAAAGACGGTCGGGGCGTCGGGACCCGGAGGGGTCATGAGTATCCCGTAGCTGAAGAAATCCCGGTATCCCGTCAGGATGTGGGGCATCTTGACCAGGGTGAACCGGATGCCGCCCCACTGGAAGGTCCCGTCTTCGGGGAGGGCATGGCATTCGAAATAGTCGGTGAGATTCATCCGCCGGCCCTCGATACAGCCCAGCCCGCCCCGTAAGGACTCATCCCAGAGGTTCCGCATGGTCCGGCCTTCCATGAAGAGCCGGGGCCGGGGCTGGTCCGGGTTGAAATAGGTCTGGATGGCGAGCCACTCCATCCCGCCGATGTGATCCGAATGGATGTGAGAGATGTAAACCGCGTCGATTTCAGCGGCGACGTGATGGTAATCGTGGCCGCTGGCCTCACCGAGGGAAAACCGGATATCCGTACCACAGTCCACCAGCAGCTTCCGGCCGTCCGGCGCGGTGATGAGGAGATTGGATTGAAAGTACTCCGGAGTGGTGAACGCCGAGCCGACGCCAAGAAATTTGATCTTCATACAACCGTCCTCTACCCTTATGGTTTGGCGGCCTCGCGGAGAAGCGACCGCCTGGGTCAAAAATTATACCGATATCGGAAGAAGGATTTGGCCTCCGGCGGTACCGATGTGAAGTTGACAACAAATCGCGGCGGGGTTTCCGCGACGTTTCGGGTGACCTTGGCGTAGAGGTCCGTGGTGATCTCGTAACCCTCGTCGTCGAACAGGGCGATCTTGAGATTGGCCAGCCGGCCTACCGCGAGATCGGTTTCGATTTCCGCTCCGTCCGGAGCCAGCCGGAGAATCCGTCCGTCATGGGCGTCCTCCCGGGTGTCCTTTTCGTTTAACATGGTCACTTCGACCGTCAGAGGGGTGTTCAGGTCGGTCAGCTCGATCTCCTTTTTTTCCGGCAGGAAGAGGTCGTAGCGCCCGCCGATGCCGCCCACCTCGTAGATGGTGATCGGCTCCCGGACCCCCTTGGGCATCACCTCCATCTCGTCGTCGATCCGGAGAATCGACCCGCAGGCCGCCCTGGTGGCCTCGGAAATGAAAGTCTGGTTGCCCACCGTGTAGGACTCGATCCGGGCGGTCAGGTTCACGTTCCGCCCCACCACCCCGTATTTGGAGCGCTTTTCCGAGCCGATGTTCCCCACCACCACCTCGCCGGTGTTGATCCCGATCCCCTGGGCCACCTCGGGGTAACCCGCCGTTCGATTCAACTCGTTGACGTCGTCCATGGCCATCTGCATTTCGACGGCGCAGGCCACCGCCCGCTGGGCATCGTCTTCCCGGAGCACCGGGGCTCCGAAGATCACCAGGATGGCGTCGCCGATGAACTCGTCGATGGTGCCCAGGTACTTGAGGATGATTTCGGTCATGGCCGACAGATAATTGTTGATGACGGTGACGACGTCTTCGGCGGGAAGCCGTTCGCTGATGGCCGTAAACCCCCGCAGGTCGGTCATCATGATGGTGACGGTCCGTTTCTCCCCGCCCAGATCGAGCCCCTCGGGGGACTCCAGGATGCTGTCCACCACGTCGTCGGAAAGGTATCGCCCGAAGATTTCCCGGATGAACCGGTTCCGGACCTCGAGCTGCTTCTGGCTATCCAGCAGGGCGTTAAAGGCTTCGTTCCGTTCCAGAAGGTTGATGTAGCCCTTGGAGTGGTGACGAATTCGGGCGATGACTTCCAGCCGGTCGGGGAGCTTGACGAGATAGTCGTTGGCGCCCACGGCAAAAGCCTCGGCCTTGGTCACCGGCTCCTCCTTGCCGGACAGAACGATGAGCGGGACGTCCCGGGTTCCCGGGTTGGCCCGGAAATATCGGACCAGCATCAAGCCGTCGATCTCGGGCATTACCAGGTCCTGGAGAATGACCGTCGGATGAATCCGGTTGGCCATCTTGATGGCCTGGGTCGCGTCCTTGCAGTAGTGGAAGTCGATATCCTCCTCGGATGAGAGCATCCGGCGGACTGCTTCCCCGATGATGGCCTGGTCATCCACCAGCAGCACCGTGATCCGGTGCTCCGTCAGGGTTACCGCACCGCTGTCGGTCATCTCCGCTCCCGCCGGGCTACTGTCCCGCTTTCCGGCCCGGGAACCCGCCATCTCCACCCCTTTCCGATGCGCCTTTCGCCGGTTCCGTCGCCCCACCGGGCGCCGGGGACCGGTCGGCTTATGGTTGGTGGTAGGCGGCCACGAAGTCCACAATGGCCGGTCCGATCCGCTGAAGAGGCAGGACCTCGTCGACGGCATCCAGATCCCGGGCGGCCTTGGGCATCCCGTAAACCACGCTGGTGGCCTCGTCCTGGGCCACGGTGTGCCATCCGGCCCGGCGGAGCGCCAGCAGCCCCTCGGCCCCGTCCCGGCCCATCCCGGTCAGGACTACCGCCATGCAGGCCCCCGCCACGAATTCCCGGGGCATGTGCCGGACCAGGCTCCCGAAGCAGACATCCACCGACGGCCGGTAGGAGGTGTTGCCCGGGTCGGGGGTGTAGGAGAATGTGAGGGCCGGGGTGAAGATCAGATGGTCGTTGGTCCCGGCCACGTAAGCCACCCCCTGGCGCGGCTGCCCGCCCTCGGGGGCGAGCTGAACCCGGATCGGGGTCTGGGCGTTGAGCCATTCGGCAAGGCCCGCCGAAAACTTCTCGTCCACGTGCTGGATGATCACCAGCGTGGCCCGGAGATCGCCGGGAAGGGGAGAGAGGACATCGGCCAGGGCCTTGGGGCCGCCGGTGGAGGCTCCGATGACCACCAGCGGGGTGGGAGGGGACATGTCCACCGGCCGGGTTGGGCTGGTCGAAGGCATCCCTCTCAGCCGGGAGATGATATGAATCTTCCGGAGCAGAGTGTAGCGGCTCCGCTGAGCCTCGGCCCCGCTGCCCATCATGGGGATGTTGACGGCGTCCAGAGCCCCGTGCCCCATGGCCTCGAAGACCTTGGCCGCGTTGTTGCCCACGGTGGCGGTGACGATCAAGATGGCGCATGGCGTGCTTTCCATGATCCGCCGGGTGGCTTCCACCCCGTCCATCACCGGCATGATCAGATCCATGAGGATCAGGTCGGGTGGGTCGGCGGCGCTTTTCTTCACCGCGTCCCGACCGTCCCGGGCCACCCAGGTGATCTCGTGGCCGGGTACGCTCAAAATGATCCGACGGAGGCTTTCCACCGCCATCACCAGATCGTTGACCAAAGCAATTCGCATGGCTACCGCTGTCCACGCCGGGGCGGGATCAGGCTACCTTGAACCGGGAAACCTCGTCCTGGAGGCCCCGGGCCGCGTCGTTAAGTTGTTCAATGGCCATGAACGATTCCTTGAGGGATTCGACGGTCTGCTGCATCTCCTCGCTCAGGTTGACCATGGAAGTATTGATCTGCTGAGCGCTTTCCGATTGGAACTGCATCGACTCGTTGACCCCCTCGAAGGAGGGGGACAGGGCCTTGACCTGCTCGATGATCCGGGTGAGCTGATTGCTGATCTTGCCCACGTTCTCGGCGCTCCGCTGGACCTCGGCGATAAAGGCGTCCATTTCCATCACCCCGGCTGAGACGGCCGACTGCATTTCCTGAACCATCTGATCGATGTCGAGGGTGGCCACCGCCGTCTGGTCGGCCAGGCGGCGGATTTCCCGGGCCACCACGGTGAACCCCCGGCCGTACTCGCCGGCCTTCTCCGCCTCGATGGCCGCGTTCAGGGAAAGCAGGTTCGTCTGGTCGGCCACCTTGGTGATGGTGGTCACCACCGACGTGATATTGGCGGCCTTTTCGTTGATGGCCTCGAGCTTGCCGGAGATCGACTTGGAGGCGTTTTCCATGTGGCCCATGGCCGACTCCATCTGGGAAAGGTCCGACTGGCCGCTGTTGGCGAAGTCGGCGGTCTGGTCGGACATGGCGGCCACCTGCTGCATGGTCTCCACAAGCTCCTCGGAGACCTTGGAGATCTCAGCCACCGACTTGACCACGTAGTTGGTGGACTCCATCTGGGTCTTCATCACCGCCTCCTGCTGTTTGGATGTGGCCGAGAGCTCCGTGGCCGAGGATGTGACCTGGATGCCGGAGCGCTGGACCTGGCCGATGAGCGTATTCAGGTTGTGGGCCATCTCGCTGAGCTTCTCGACCAGCCGGCCGATCTCGTCGTCGTAGTCCTTTTCGATTTCGGCGGTGAGGTCGCCCTCGGCAATGGTGTCGGCGAACTCGCTGACCTTCTGGATGGGCCGAACGATCCGGCGGATGGTCAGCGGCCCGATGATCAACATACAGATGATGGCGATGGGGCCCACCAGGATGGTGATCTGGCGAGCGATCCGGCTTACCTCCACCGCGCTGGTTTCCACCCGGTCGCGGACTTTCGCCGACAGGGTCTGGATTTCGTCGAGGCTGGTCATGAGCGGAGTGGTGATTTCCGAAAGCTCGGCATTCAAGGTGTCCAGCCCCGCCGTCTCCATGATCCATCGGGTCTGGAGGACGGCAATAGAGTCGTTCTCGCCGGTCAGTATCGACCGGAGGCGGGTGAACCGGTCATCGAGGGTCTCCACCGCCGACATCAGCTCGCCGTCCTCGATCCCGCTCAGTTTCAGGTTCTCGATGGCCAGGGCCACCATGTCGGCGGTCCGCTCGATTTTCTCTTCCCGGATGGTTCGGACCCGCTCGACCTCCCGTGCCAGAAGAATCTGCCGGCCGCCGTTGGTCAGGGTGGCTATGGCCAGGCGGAGCTCACCGGCGACCTTCTGGAGCCGGGTCAGGTCGGAAAGAACGATGCCGGCCACTCCCTCGGGAAGGGCCTCGTCGGCATCCGCGTCCTTGACCCGGCGGGCGATGGCCAGGCTGACGCGGTTGGAAAAGGACTCCGCGCCGGCGCTCAGCTCGGATCCCACCTGGTCCAGAGCGGCCACTTGGGACTCGATCTCGGCTTTCAGCGTCAGGGTCCGCTTCACCGAGTTGTACATGGCCTCGTCCTTTTTCAGGGCCCGGGCGTAGAGGTCCTCAAGCCGGGAGATCTTTCGGGCCAGAACGTCGGCGGCGGCCTGGTCGGAAAGCGCCTTGAGCCGGTCGATCCCCTTGGAAAAGGCCGACTCCAGGGCCGACCGGTCCGCGTGGTCCGTCAGGACCTCCATGTCGGCGGCGTCGGCGATCCGGTGCTGGCGGATGGTGACATTCATCACCGCCGTCCGGACCTGCTGAGCGGCTCGTTCCATGGGCATGACGATCTCGGTGAGCCGGCGCTGGCTCTCCACGAGCCGGCTGTTGGAGCTCAGGCTGGTGATGGCCAGAACGGCCGTCACGAAGACGCTCGTGATCACCAGTCCGACCAGCATCCGAAGGATGGTCAATCGTAATTTGAACTTCGGTCTCATTGTCCTCTCCCCTGTTCCGTGGGCAAGATGCCCCCACCGACACGCTTTAGGACGTCCCGGCGCCGCCCCGGCGTGACTCGCAATTGTCCATCATCGTGGTGAGCATCCCGATATACTCCCGGACGCCGGTGACGTAGCCCTCGTATCCGGCAAACAGCTCGGTCTCGATCCGATCCAGGTAGTCGGTTCGCAAATCGGTCATGTATTGCCGGAACTCGGCCTCGTAGGCGCTGCCCGGCCCCTTCCGGCGGTGGGATGTTTCAATGGCCCGCCGGCGTTCTTCCATCTCATCGCGGACCCGGTTGAGGTCAACCCGAAGCCGCGCCAGGGCCTCGCGGATGCTCTCCAGGCGGGCGGCGCCGTCCTCCAGGTCGTCAAGCCGGGGTTCCCAGACCCCCGGCTCGTAATGCCGGCCGATGCACTTGAGCAGCTCGGTGGAGAGCTTCCGCTGGCGCCGGGCCAGCTTGACCACCGCCGACTCATAGTCGGCCCGGCGCCGTTCGAGGCCCTTCCGTTCGGAGATGAGCGCCTCGTAGTCGCCCGCCAGATCCCCGGCCCGAGCTGAAGCCGCCGGGCCGAGCCCCATCAGCCATAAGATCAGGATGGCTCCCGCCGTGCTTGCTAGAATCGCTCTGTGTGTCATCATTGCGCTCCGGATTACGGCTCGCCGATGAGATCGACCACCGCGTCGATAAATGAGTTATCCTGGAAGCTGCTCTTGGTCAGATAGTAGTTGGCACCCGCCTCCAAGCCCCGGAGCCGGTCCTCTTCGGTGTTCTTGTAAGAGACCACCATCACCGGCAGGTCCCGGGTCTTTTCATTTCCCTTCATCTCGGTGATCAGCTCGATCCCGTTCATCCGCGGCATGTCGATGTCACTAACCACCATGTCATAGTCGTAAGTCGCCGTGCGGATCATGTTCCAGGCATCCATCCCGTCCACGGCCACATCGACCTTGTACCCTTTGCTTTCCAGGATCTTCCGCTCCATCTCCCGGACGGTGATGGAGTCGTCCACCACCAGGATGTGCTTGCCGTCGGCCTCGGCCGCCGCCGCCTCGGCCCGGCTGATCTTCCGCAGACGGTGAGCTCCGCTCAGGTGACCGTCGATGGACCGGACCAGGTCGTCCACATCGAAGATCAGCACCGGGGTCCCGTCGAGCATAATGGCCATGGCGCTCACGTCGGAAACCTTCCCCAGCCGGGGGTCCAGCGGGCGGACCACCAGGTCGCACTCCCCGGCAAAAGCGTCCACCACCAGGCCGTAAGCGTGGACCCGATCGCTGATCACCACCACCGGCAGGTCCTCGGTCTCGGTGTCCTCCTTGTCCATCTCCAGGACGTCATGAACGTTTACCAGAGATATGTTTTTATCATCAAGCCTGAAATACTGGCGGTCCTCCACCGTGTCAATTTCGGTGGTCGGCAACATCAGACAGCGGTCCAGACGGGCCAGCGGAAAGGCGTAGCGCTCCTCGGCGATCTCGACAATGAAGGTCCGGATCACCGAAAGGGTCAGCGGCAGTTCCAGGTGAAAGGAGAGCCCCTGGCCCGGCCGGGAGACCGCCCGGACCACACCCCCAACCTCGTGGACCATGGAATGAACCACGTCGAGGCCCACGCCCCGGCCGGAAATCTCGGTGACCTGGTCGAGGGTCGAGAAGCCGGGGAGAAAGAGAAACTCCATGAGCTCCGGTTCGGTGAGCTTGTCGAGCATCTCGGCCGAAGCCATCCCCCGGTTGAGGATGCGCTCCCGGAGCGCGTCGAGCTCCACGCCGCGGCCGTCATCGGCCACCGTGATCATCAGCATCCCCGACCGGTGGGCCGCCTCCAGGCGAAGAACCCCGGTCTCCGGCTTGCCCTCGGCCGTCCGGACCTCCGGAAGCTCGATTCCGTGGTCGATGGCGTTGCGGAGGAGATGGCTCAGGGGAGCCTCCAGCTTCTCCAGGATGTCCCGGTCCACCTCGGTGGATTCCCCGACGATCTCGAACCGGACCTTTTTCCCCAGCTCCCGGGCGATGTCCCGGACCATCCGGGGAAAAGCCTGGATGCCGTCGGCAAAGGGCCGCATCCGAACCCCGATCACTTCGTGATAGAGCCGGTCCGAGAGGTTCTCCGAGGAAGATGTGAAGGTTTCCAGGTGCCCGAGCCGGTCGATCAGGTGGCCGTGGGCGTCCCTGGTCTTGTCCCGAACCTGGGCGATCAGGTCCTGGATGGCCCGGCTCGCCCCCTCCATCTCGGCGGCGTCGTGGAGCTTTTCCAGGAGGCTGAAAAGCGATACGTGGGTCTTTTTGAGCCCCAGGAGAGACTCGAAAAAGGGCGGGAGCCAACGGGTGCTCACCACCACCTCCCCGGCCAGTCCCATGAGCCGCTCGATCTTGGCGGCGGTAACCCGAACCATCCGGTCGGTCTCCCCGGTCCGTCGGCGGGCCGGGCCGCCGGCGCGGGACGATTCGCCATCGGGCGGCGGAGTGGAAGTCTCAGTCGTCCCTTGGGGTTGAGTCTCCGGTGGGGGTGACGGGGCCGGGGTCCGACCGGCGGCTTCCGTCGGGTCTTCTGGCTCGGAAGTCGGGGCGGCCGGCTCCCGGGGGGGCTGAGGAACGGGCTTGGGAACACCGGTCCCCGACACGATGGCCCCGATGGCGGCAACCAGGTCGTCGATCTCGCCGACGTGTCCGGCCAGCCATTCATCCAGCCCGTCGCCGGCGGCGTCCGAAATCCGGTTGAGCAGGTCCACGCCCTTGAGCAGGACGTCGATGGCGTCGCCGTCGAGGGTCGCTTCGGCCTTCTGAACCGCCACGAAGGCGTCTTCCATGGTGTGAGCAAGCTTGACGGCGGGGTCCAGCTCGACGATCCGGGCCCCGCCCTTGATGGAGTGGGCCGCCCGCATGAGCGACTCGATATGCTCGGTGGCGCCCGGGTCGTTCTCGAGGGCCAGGAGCCCGTCGCTCAACGTCGCCGAGTGGACCTCCATCTCCGACCGGAAAAGGTCGAGCATGGAAAAATCGCTGAGGTCCTGTCCGTCTCCGATCACTGAACACTCCGGGTCAGGCTGTAAACGAGCAGCTCATCGTCGAGATGGGCCACGTATTGTTGCTCCCATCTGAAAATTCCCTTGGTGTAGGTGGACTGGGCCTTGGCCACCGTCACCGGCACGTTCTGAAAGGAGCCGGGGTGGACCCGGTAGATTCCCAGGATTTCGTCCACCGGGAAGACCCACTTCCCGTCCTCGCTGTCGATGACCATCATCCGGCGGTAGATATTGACCCCCTCATCCGACGCCCCGGTTTTCCGACCCTCCGGCCGGTTCGGGTTCCCCTCGATCCCCAGAAGTTCCCGGATGGAGACACAGAGCTGGATTTCGCCCCGGACGTTGATGATCCCGGTCAGAATCCGGTTTTTCCGGTGGGGGATCGAGTGGAGCCGGTGGCCTTCGGGATCGATGATCTCGGAAAAAATCCGGGAGCGAAGGGCGAGCCATTCATCCTCGATCCGAAAGATCACCAGCGACAGCGTGGTCATTCGATCCGCCGCCTTTTCCGATGCCATGATCTCGGTCCACTCCCGCCGATAGGCATCGGGCAGCTCCCGGTCGAGAAGGGCCCGGCCGTTCCGGACAAAGACATCGCAGTTCCGGCAGTGGATCACATCCGACAGGCGCGGGCAGCGGGGCTGCTCCCGGCCCCAGACGCCGATGGTCTTCCAGCAGCGATCCGGTTCGGTGGGAGCCTCGCCCGTTGTCATGATCCGTCCTCCCGTTGCTGAATCCGATGAGCCCGCTGCCGCAGCCGCTCCGCCTGGCTCCGCTGGCCCCGGTGCTCCATGATGAAGGCCAGGTGGCTCAGGGCCTCATGGTGATTGGGGTCCAGATAGAGCGCTTTGTTGAAATGGGCCTCAGCCCGTTCCTCGTCGTCCTGAGCATGACAGATGAGCCCCATGAGGAAATGCGCTCCGATGTGGAAGGCGTTTTGGCTGAGACATTGTTCGCAGATCCGGGCGGCCGTCTCCAGGTCGCCCCCGTCGGCCAGCCGCTGGGCCTCCTGAAGGTCGGTGCCGGCCGGCGAAGTCGCTGAAACGGTCTCGTTGACGCGGTTACCGGGGGCGGCCGGCGAGGGAACGGTGGCCGGTTTCCGGACCGGGGGCGCGCCGGCAGTGTTGACCCGGCGGGGCGGCGAACCGTCCGTCGAGGGTCGGTGAAAACATGCCTTGGGGGGGTGACGAGGGGACGACGGCGGGGCGGACCGCGCCTTGGCCGGAGTCGGGGGAGTAACCGGCGGGGCGTCCGTCAGCCGCTGACAGACAAAGACGCCGGGCTGGCGAATCCCGACGTACCCGGCCCCACAGACCAGGGGACGCTCCACATGCCCCAGAAAAAGGAGCCCCTTTCGGGCCAGGAGCCGCCCGATAACTTCCATGGCCCGAATCCTCGCCCCCTCGCTCAGGTAGATCAAGAGATTCCGGCAGAAGACGACGTCGTAAGGGGCTTCGTCGGCCAGAGCCGACTCATCCATGAGGTTCCCCCGCTGAAACCGGATCAGCTCCCGGAGCTCGGGGATCACCTGATAGCCTCCCGCGACCGGGATGAAATACCGGTCCCGGAAGGAGAGGTGTTTTCCCCGGAAGGACTCCCGACCGTAAACCCCCCGTCGGGCCTTGCTCAGAGCCGCCGGGCTGATATCCACAGCGTCGATCCGAAACCGCTCGGGGGGGAGCCCGGCGTCGAGGAGAGCCATCCCGATTGAAAACGGCTCCTCGCCCGACGCACAGGGGATGCTCAGAACCCGGAGTACGGCGGGCTCGGGCCGGGGTAGCCATTCGCTCCGGACCTGACGGGTGAGAAACGCAAAGGACTCCTTGTTCCGGAAGAACCAGGTCTCGGGAACCACCACCAGCTCGATAAGCTCGTCCATCTCGGCCCGGGACCGGGCCAGGAAATCCCGGTAGGCGGCCTCGTCGGCCAGCCCGAGGGCGTTTCGCCGGCGATCCAGCGCCTTTGCGATGGTTTCCCGACCGATGGACTCGGGGGACAAGCCGATCCGTTGCTCGAGCATGGCCTCAATCGCCGTCAGCGTCATCCCCGTCGTCCCCCTCCGCCTCGGCATCATCATCCGGCTCGGCATCATCATCCGGCTCGGGCAAGAAGTCAATGCAATCGGGCAGCCGCGGCAGCTCCAGGTATTGAATCATCCGGCCCTCGTCCATGACGATGCCGCCGAGATAGGGGTCCGTCCTGGAACGGATGCTGGGCGGGACAAAGGCATCCTCCGGCTTCCGGAAGGTTTCGGTAACCCGCTCGGCCATCAGGCCCAGGATATGCCCGTCCCGTTTTCGGGATGGGTAGTCGGCGAGAATGATTCGAGTGCTCAGCCGGATCCGGCAGGGCTCCCCGGCGATGAGCTGGGTGAGGTCAATGACGGGGATGATCCGTCCCCGGAAGTTGAAGTAGCCGGCGAAAAACGGAGGGGAATGCGGGACCTCCTTGAGATGCACCATGGGCGCGATCTCCCGGATCTGGTCGCATTTGACGGTGTACATCACATCCTTGACATAGAAAAGCAACGCGAGCATGAAGCCCCTCGCCCCGCTCGTGTCGGGAGCTGATCGGCTGAGTGAGCCCGCCGGCGGGGGGAACGTGGTATGGCAAGGCCCCACCGGAGCGGAGGCCGCCGGTCATTGATTGATGATCGATGATTGCGGATTTCAAAAATCTAAAATCTAAAATCTAAAATCCAAAGTACCCCATTTTGATCCGGACTGCAACCCGCGAAATGGAGCGGAAGTGGCGAGGGAACTCAGGACCAGACGGCGTGGAAATGGTGGACCGGTCCATGTCCCCGGCCGAGC
>CAZWGY010000025.1:0-20496 GCA_964633575.1 uncultured Desulfobacteraceae bacterium | reverse complement strand
CCCCCCATACCCCATATCACGTGAATTTCTTCCCGCTCGATGCGATTGCCGTTTAACGGAGCTTGACATGTCAAATTCTCTAAAACCCCGCATCCTTTCGATCATCGCCGAATCCCCGGACCGGCTTTCAACGCCCCGGCTGGCGTCGATTCTGGCTCGGGAGGGGATAACCCGGCGGGCCGTCCGGGATGCGGTGGCGGAGCTGGTGGCTGAAAACCGGCTGACCTACACCAGCCATTTCGGCGGCTCTTACCTTGAGGTTTCGTTTTCCCGGCCGGTGAAAGTCGGGGCCCGGGTGATCCTGGCCCCGCCCCGGGTTTCGATGCCCCTTTGCGGGGACGAGGTCGGGGTTCGGATCGCGCCGGGCGCGGCTTTTGGGACGGGGGCTCACCCCACCACCCGGCTGGCCCTGGCCGGGCTGGAGTGGGCGGTGGCGGCGGCTGATGGGCCGGTGGCTCACTGGCGGGCTTTGGACATCGGCACCGGGTCGGGAGTCCTGGCGCTGGCGGCGGTCCGGTTGGGGGCGGCCACGGCGGTGGGTATTGACCTCGACCCCTGCGCCCGGGCCGAGGCTCGGGAGAACGTCCGGGAAAACGGGCTCGAAGGCCGGGTTACGATCGGGGACCGGGATCCGGGCGACTTCGACGGTCCCTTCGAGCTGATCCTGGCCAATCTCCGGACCCCGACCCTCGCTCGCCTGGGGCCGGAGATCGTCCGCCTGATCGCCCCCCACGGCCGGGTCGTCCTCACCGGGGCCCGGCCCGACGAAATGGCCGATCTCCTGGCCGAATACGCCGGGCTCGGGCTGACCCCCCGATGGCGGGATACCGACGGGGGGTGGGCCGGGGCGGTAGTCAGCCCCGGCAAAGGCTTTGCTTCGAGGGTTACTGGGGCGGGGGCGGCGGGGAAAACCCCGGGAGGCGGAACTTGAGGGTCACCTCGCCGGTGTCCGGATCGAGGTGGATCATCCGCTGGTCGTCGCCGGAGGTCTCGACCTTCTGGCCCGTGGCCATTTCGAGGACCCCGGTGAGAAAGGCCATCCCCGAGTTGAGGACCGATTCCATCTCCCGGGGGGAACCCGTGCCGACCCCGCCGGGGCCGCCGCCCGCGCCGGTCCGCTGAGCGGTCCCGGCGTCCCCGGTGGCGGCCGCGTCGGACCCCGATTCCTCTTCGTCGTAGGCCACGGGCCGGTCGCCGAGGACCTCCGGGTTGAGGTAGTGGGGCGTGTCCTCGGGAATCTCGTCGGCCGGCCGCTCCGGCGGACCCGGCTCGATGGGCGCCTCGCCCATCATCTGGCGGAGCCGGGAGAGCATCTCCTCACGCTTTTCCCGGGAGAATTCCACCCGGTCGGTCTTCCCGTCGAACACCCCTTCGAAGAGGTCGGTTTTAAGCTGAATTCCGGCGAGGATTTTTTCCTCGATGCTGTTCCGGGTGATGAGGTTGACCACGTTAACGCATTTGCTCCGCTGCCCGATCCGGTTGACCCGGCCGATCCGCTGGTTCATCCGGGCCGGGTTCCAGGGGAGCTCGAAGTTAATGACGCAGTCGGCCGCCTGGAGGTTGAGCCCGGTTCCGCCGGCATCGGTGGAGAGAAAGACCTTGCAGTCCGGGTTGGATGAAAACTCGTCGATAAGGGCCTGGCGCTTTTTCACCGGAACCTTGCCGGAAAGCTCCACAAAGGGGATGCCGGCGTCCGAAAGCTGCTTGGCGATGAGAAAGGTCATGGTGGTCCATTCGCTGAAGATCACCGCCTTGTGGCCGTTTTCGACGATCAGCTCATCGGTGATCCCGAAGAGCTCCTTGAGCTTGGGGGAGATGTTGGTCTTCCGATCGACCAGATAGGTGGAATCGCAGACCCGGCGCATACAGAGCAACAATTCCTGAATCCGCCGGAAGTCCATGGGGGTGATGAATTTCTTGTTGAGGATGGGCAGGAGCGACTGGAGATAGCCGTTGTGGAGCCGGGTCTGGGCCGGGTCGAGGTCGATATAGTAGTTGTTGACGATCTCGTCGGGGAGGTCGGAGAGGACATCCGCTTTTTTCCGGCGGATGACGATCGACTTGAGCCGTTGGTGGAGCCGGTCGAGGTTCCGGTAGCCGATGATCTTGCCCTTTTTCCGCCGGGAGAGCATGAAGTGGTCCGCCGCGAATTGCCAGAGGGGGGCGAGCATGAGCGGGTCGAGGAACTGGACGATGGAGTAAACGTCTTCGAGCTTGTTTTCCAGGGGCGTCCCGGTGAGGACCAGGGCGTGCTTCCGGGGGATTTGCTTTACCGCGTCGGCGGTCTTGGTGTTGAAGTTCTTGATCCGCTGGGCCTCGTCCAGGATGATCAGATCCGGGGAGAAGTCCCGGAGGAGGTCCACGTCCCGGAGGACCGCCTCGTAGTTGGTGATCTTGAAAAAGCCCTCGTCGGCTTCGTAGATGGCTCGTCTGGCCGGGGGACCGCCGGCCACCACCACCGCCCGCTCCTCGGTGAACCGCTCGATCTCCCGCTTCCACTGCTCCTTGAGCGAGGCCAGGGTGATCACCAGGACCCGGGAGAAGCCGAAGACCTCCCGCTTGAGGATCGACAGGACGATGGCCTGGATGGTCTTGCCCAGGCCCATCTCATCGCCGATGAGGGCGCCTTTCCGGTAGAGGCCGAATTTGACGCCTTCCACCTGGTAGGGGTAGAGCCGGGTCCGGACGGCGTTCAGGGGCGGGATGCCGTTTTCCGAAAGGCTTTCGAGCTCCCGGTCCAGGAGATGGTCATCGAGTCGTTCGATGACGGCCGGCTGGACCCGGACCCGCTTGTTCGCCTCCAGGGGGTCCAGAAGCGGCATCAGGTCGGCCAGGGAGCTTCCGGTAAACCGGCCGGACGGGTCGAAAGATCCTTCCAGGAGCGGAGTGATCTCCTCGATTTCCGAGGCGGGACGTTCGTTGAAAAGCCTCGGGGCTCCGGCGGCCGAGTCCCAATAGATGTCCACGAAGGGGAACCGCTCGCGGTCCAACCGGGCCTGGAAATCGGGCCGGGCCTTGAGGGCTTCGGTGGCGAAGATCAGGTGCTTGCAGAGGTTGAGCCGGTTGGTGAGAAAGTCCGGGCAGGAGCAATGGCCGCGCCCCGCCTCTGGCTGGTGGAGGGTCACCTGGTATTCCCGGCCGGTTTTGGCGACCACCGTGTGGACGCCTTTGATCATGTCGCCGGCGATCAGTTCGAGCCCTTCGGAGGCGGCCCGGTGATGCCGGTCGTCGATGGCCTGCCGGCGGATTTCTTCGGGGGTCAGGTAGGGATCGGCCGGGGTCTCGGGGGTTTCGGGGGCGTCATCGGCGTCGGTTTCCGCTTCGACGTCGGCGTCGATCAGCCGGCCGCAGACATCGAGGAGAACCGCCACCGTGTGCTTGCAGCCGATCCCCGGGTAGGGGCAGGTGCAGCGGGTGGAAACCCGGCGGTCTTCGAGCCGGATCTCGGCGGTGTAGTCGCCGTAGGAGCCATCGACTTCATAGACGAACCGGCCTTCGGCCGGGTCGGCGTCGGCGAGGAGATAGGCGCCGGTTTCGTAGATCCGGGCTCCTCGCCCGAAGATGGCCGCGGAATCGGCGATGTGGTTTCGAATATAGTCGGGAGTCAGGTTGATCATGGCCGTGGGCCTCCTTATGCTTAAACAGCGGTTACAATGTCATTACCGGCCGCATTGTAGCGGCTTCGGGGCGTTTTTCAACCCCCTTTATCCGCTCCCTGATAATCCGCCGTCGGCCGGTTGAATGATATCCTCGAAGGCTTCCGCTACGGGGATGACGGCGGTTCGGTTTGAGCCGGCCGCGGGGAATCGTTTGACAAATTGGATGATTTTGGCATAGTTTGGGCGTGTTTCCCGATCGCTCATGCGGCGCATCGGTCTTATGACCCGCATAGCCCCATGGAGTTGATAATGGCACTGAAAGTACTGATCGTCGGGGGGGTGGCCGGGGGGGCCACGGCCGCCGCCCGGATTCGACGGCTTGACGAGACGGCCCGGATCATTCTCTTCGAGCGGGGAGAGTTTATCTCCTTTGCCAACTGTGGCCTCCCCTATTATATTGGCGACATCATCGAGGACCGGGACGACCTTCTGGTGACCACGGCGGCGGACTTCGCGGACCAGTACCGGGTTGATGTCCGGACCCGGTGCGAGGTGACCGCCATTCACCGGGACCGCCACGAGGTCTCCGTCACGGACCTCAACACCGGTGAACCCCTTACCGAGACCTATGACCGTCTCATCCTATCCCCCGGCGCCGAGCCGATCCGCCCTCCCTTGCCCGGCATCGATCTCGATACGATCTTTTTCCTCCGCAACATCCCGGACGCCGACCGAATTCGCCGGATGGTGGACCGGAGCGATCCGCCGCCGACGTCGGCCGTGGTGGTGGGCGGCGGGTTTATCGGCCTGGAGATGGCTGAAAACCTGGTTCACCGGGGGGTTGCGGTCACCGTCGTGGAGATGCTCGACCAGGTGATGCCGCCTCTGGACGCCGAGATGGCCGGGTTTATCCACGACCATCTGAGGGATCAGGGCGTGGCCTGTGAGCTCGGGGTCCGGGTGACCGGATTCCGCGAGGAGGCCGGCCGGACCGTGGTCTCCCTGGACGGCGGCCGGGAGATCGGGACCGACCTGGTGATCCTGTCGGCCGGCATCCGTCCGGAAAACCAGTTGGCGGCGGCCGCCGGCCTGACCCTCGGAGACCGGGGCGGCATCCGGGTGGACGCCACGCTCCGGACCGACGACCCGGACATCTTTGCCGTCGGGGACGCGGCCGAGATCCGGGACCGGCTTACCGGCGAGCCGGTGATGACGCCGCTGGCCGGGCCGGCCAACAAGCAGGCCCGGATCGCCGCCGACAACGCGGTGGGCCGGCGGTCTCTTTTCACCGGGACTCTGGGGACGGCGGTGGTCAAGGTCTTCGACCTCACCGTGGCCTCCACCGGCGCCGGCGAAAAGCGGCTCCGGGACCGGGGAACGCCGTATCTCGTCTCTTACACCTATTCCGGCTCCCATGCCGGCTACTATCCCGGGGCCACCACCATGGCGATCAAGCTCCTCTTTGCTCCCCACGACGGCCGGGTCCTGGGCGTCCAGATCGTTGGGGAGCGGGGGGTGGACAAGCGGATCGATGTCCTGGCCACGGCCCTGGCCGGGCGGATGACCGTCTTTGATCTCGAGGCCCTCGAGCTGGCTTATGCCCCGCCCTACGGGTCGGCCAAGGACCCGGTCAACATCGCCGGATTCGTGGCGGCCAACATGATCAAGGGGGACATGGCGGTGGTCCATTTCCACGAGCTGGCCGGTCTGGACCCCGACCGGACCGTCCTGATCGACCTCCGGACAACCCCGGAGCTCGAAGAGGAGGGCCGGATCGAGGGGGCCATCCACATCCCCATTGACGCGCTTCGGGACCGCCTGGGCGATCTCGACCGGGACCGGGACTACGTGCTCTTCTGCGCGGTGGGGATGCGGGGATATCTGGGCTATCGGATCATGGCCCATCATGGCTTTTCGGTTCGAAACCTGAGCGGCGGGTTTGCCACCTGCGTCAGCGGGAGGCGTCTGATGGCCGGCGGCCCGGCGCTCATCTTGCCGCCGAAGGAGTGATCTGACCATGGAACGCATCCGCGGCGCGATTTTGAATTGCCTGCAGTCGAGCGAGGGGAGTGATGCCGAGCTGATCGTCTCGTTGAATCGGGTTGTCGAGGACCACGGCCGGGACGTCTATCCGGTGCTGCTCCACGTTCTGACTCACCTGGAAATGGAGATCGACGAGGCCCGCCAGTGCTGGAAGGAGATTGTCGCCCACCGGGGGGCGATGACCGAGGCCCTGGGGCGGGAGATCAACCTCCGGACGGCCATCTGCGATTATTTCTGCTCCATCCACCGGTCCCTGCGGAATCCCAAGGTGGTGGAAATCCACGTCTTCGAGCGCCAGGCGAGCGCCTATAAGTTCGACCGGCTCACCGGGCTTTACACCCGGGCCTTTTTTGACGAGGAGTTCGTTCGGGAGATCGCCCGGGCCCGGCGGTACAGCTTCGAGACCTCGCTTCTCTTTCTGGACATCGACGATTTCAAAGCGGTCAACGACACCTACGGCCATCTGGTGGGGGACCTGGCGCTCAAGCACGTGAGCCGGATTATCATGGAGCAGATCCGGACCACCGACACGGCGGCCCGCTACGGCGGCGAGGAGATCGTGGTGGTTCTCCCGGAGACCGGGAAGGTCAACGCTCTTCTGGTGGGCGAGCGAATCCGGAGCAATCTGGCCGACAGTCCCCTGGTTCACGAGGGCGACGTCATCCGGATCACCATCAGCGGGGGGCTGGCCACCTGTCCCATCGACGAGTCCGAACCGCAACGGTTGCTGGAATCCGCCGACGAGGCGCTTTATCGGGCCAAGCGCGCCGGGAAAAACCGGATCACCCTGTTTTCCGAGAACCGGCGTCGCCACATCCGGTTGGCTCTTATGGCCGACATGGAGATCATCCCTCTGGGGACGGACAACGGCGGCGGACCCGTCCGGGGCCGGAGCCGGAATCTCAGCACCACCGGGATGCTCTTTTCGACCGACGCCCCCCTGGCGGTGGGCGGCAAGGTTCAGATCACCATCAGGGTCGAGCCGGAAACGGAAAAGCCCTTGATGCTCATTGGAAAGGTGGTCCGCACGGAGATGGGCCCGACGGGGGAGGTGGATGTGGGGGTTTCCTTTATTGATGTGGAAAACGGTTTGAAGGCCACTATCAGCGGATTCATGGAGCGGGCTCATGCGGGCGACGACCCGCCGCTGTTTCCCGATGGCGGAGGTGCTCCATGAGCCCGATGGTGGCGGTGATCAAACGGGCCATGGATCTGGGGATCTCGATCATCGCGATGATCGTCTTTTTGCCCCTGTTCGTGATCATCCCGGCGGTTATCCGGCAGGACTCCGAGGGGCCGCCCTTTTTCGTCCAGGAACGGGTGGGGCTGAACGGCCGGCCGATTAAGATGATCAAATTCCGGACCATGCGGCAGGACGCCGAGAAGGGGACCGGGCCGGTCTGGGCGACGGACAACGACCATCGGATCACAAGGGTGGGCCGGTTTCTCCGGATGACCCGGCTGGATGAGCTGCCTCAGCTCATCAACGTCTTTCTCGGGGAGATGAGCCTGGTGGGTCCCCGGCCGGAGCGCCCCTTTTTCGTTGATCAGCTCCACCAGGCCATCCCCTTTTACGAGGAGCGGGTTATCTCGGTCAAGCCGGGAATCACCGGCCTGGCCCAGATCAACGAGGAGTACGATACTTCCATCGACAGCGTTCGCCAGAAGCTGCTCTACGACCACGCCTACGGCGCCAGCCTCACCCGCTTCAAATCCTTTCTCATCACTGACATGACCATCCTCGGCAAAACCATTCAGACGGTGGTCACCGGCAAGGGGGCCCATTGAACAGGAGCAATGCATGGAGATAACGACGGGGGAAGTCAACGGCGTCACGGTCCTTCACCTCGCCGGCTCCCTGACCGCGGACACGGTGACCGACCTCCGGCGGCAAATCGAGGCGCTTCAGGCGAGCAAGCGCAATCGGGTGGTCTTCAACCTCGATAAGGTGAGCATGATCGACAGCTCGGGGCTCGGCGCCATCGTCTTTACGGTCAAGCGATGCCGGGCCGCCGGCGGGGATGTCAAGATAGCCGCCGCCCATGGCCACGTGGCCGACGTCTTTTATCTGGTGGGCTTTCACAAGGCCATCGAGATGTGCCCGACGGCCGACGACGCGGTATCCCGGTTCCGGAAGCGGTAAAGCCGAGCCGGGCCGCCCTTTTCGGGAGACGGCCCGGCCGGAGATGGGGCGGGAAAAGCGGTCAGCGCAATCCCACAAAGGGGTTAAACCGCTTTTCCCGGGCCACGCTGGTTTCAGACCCGTGGCCCGAGTAAACGGTCACCTCGTCGCCAAGGGGGAATATCTTGTTCCGGACGCTGGCCACCAGCGTGTCAAAGTCTCCCCCCGGCAGGTCGGTCCGGCCGATGGAGCCGGCAAAGAGGAGATCCCCCACAAAGACCTTATTGTCGGTGTGGAGCGATATGCTGCCGGGACTGTGGCCCGGGGTGTGGATCACGGTCAGGCTGATCTCCCCGAATGTGATGACATCGCCGTCGGCCACGGCCTGGTCCGGGGGCGGGGAGTTCTCCGCCGACAGCCCGAAAGAAGCGGCCGAGGCCGAGAGCTGGTCAAGCATCGGGGCGTCTAAGGCATGGATCAGGATGGGGGCGCCGGTGGCGTCCTTGAGCTTCCGGTTGCCGCCCACGTGATCGAAATGCCCGTGGGTGTTGATGATGTATCGGACGGTGAGCTTGTGATCGGCCAGTGCCAGCAGAATCCGGTCGCTTTCGTCGCCGGGATCGATGACGGCCGCCTGCCGGGTGGTCTTACAGCCGATGATGTAGCAGTTGGCCATGATCGGGCCCACCGCCAGAGATTCGATGATCAACGAGTCCTCCTTTATTCCATTCAATCTTCAGTTTGCCGGGCCTGACGGTCCCGGGCTTGCCGGATCAGCTCGACGATAGTCGTCACCTTGTCCGGCGGCGTGGTCTCCGGCGAGGCCAGCCGGTCCACGGCCGCCGGGGAAACCCGGGTCTTCAGGTATCCGGCCACGTCGAAACGGTCCCACCAGCAGTCGAGGATCTTGAAGCAGAGCGGGGGATCGCCCTCGCCGCAGCCCATGCAATAGGCGAAGGTTACCGGTCCCCCCAGCCGGGGGCACCGGCGCCGGCGAGTTTCTGGATTCGGGGTCATTGGATCAGGACGTGCTCTTGAGTGCCTGGGGCCGGGGGAAGTCGGCGAAGACCTTCTCCGAGGATGCGAGATCCTCGTCGCTCAGGGCGTAGTCCTCGAGCTGATGGCGGAGGTACCGCTCGTAGGCCCCCAAATCCAGAAGCCCATGGCCGCTCCAGCTCAGCAGAATGACCGTTTCCTCGGCCGCCTCTTTGGCCTGCCGGGCCCGGGCGATGGCGGCGGCCAGGGCGTGAGTGGTCTCGGGGGCCGGGATGTGGCCTTCGGTCCGGGCGAACAGGAGCCCGGCATCGTAAGCGTCGATCTGGCCCACCGACATCGGGCTGATGAGTCCTTCGGCCGCCAACTGGCTCACCGTGGGAGCCATGCCGTGATACCGCAGCCCGCCGGCGTGGAAGGGCGGCGGCACGAAAGCGTGGCCCAGGCTGTGCATGGGCAGAAGCGGGGTGTACCGGGCGGTGTCCCCGTGGTCATAAACAAAGGGGGCCCGGGTCAGGGTGGGACAGGCGGACGGCTCGACGGGGAGGATCTCCACATCCCGGCCGTTGATCTTGTCGTGGACAAAGGGAAAGGCGATCCCCGCGAAGTTGCTCCCGCCGCCGGCACAGCCGATCACCACGTCGGGGTACTCCCCGATCTTCTCCAGTTGCTTTTTGGCCTCCAGGCCGATGATGGTCTGGTGGAGCATCACGTGGTTGAGGACCGAGCCCAGGGAGTAGCGGGTCTCGCCGGTTGAATCGGTCACCGCCGCTTCGATGGCTTCGCTGATGGCGATCCCGAGGCTGCCCGGAGTCTCCGGGTTGGCCGCCAGAGCGTCCCGGCCGGCCTTGGTTTCGTTGCTGGGGGAGGCCACGCACTGGCCGCCCCAGGCCTCCATCATCGATTTCCGGTAGGGCTTCTGGTCAAAGCTGACCCGGACCATGTAAACCTTGCATTCCAGGCCGTACTGCTGGCAGGCAAACGACAGAGCGCTCCCCCATTGCCCGGCCCCGGTTTCGGTGGTCATCCGCTTGATGCCGAAAATCTTGTTGTAATAGGCCTGGGGCACGGCGGTGTTCGGCTTGTGGGAGCCGGGAGGGCTGACCCCTTCGTTTTTAAAGTAGATCCGCGCCGGGGTGTCCAGAGCCTGCTCCAGGGACCGGGCTCGAACCAGGGGCGAGGGCCGCCAGAGGGTCAGCACCCGGAGAACCTCCTCCGGGATGTCGATCCACCGCTGGTCGCTCATCTCCTGCTCGATGAGGTTCATGGGGAAAACCGGGGCGAGATCCTCCGGTTTGACGGGCTGGCCGTCCGGCCCCAGGGGCGGGTTGAGCTTGATATCCGCCAGGATGTTGTACCACTGGCGGGGGATCTCCGATTCGTCTAACAGTATCTTCCTGACGTCCATAACACCTTCTTTTTGATCTTCAGGTTAGGGGTTTGGGTAAGGGGATGCTCATTTCCGCGGGTCCGGGGACCCGACCTCCCCCGCCTCCAGAGCGATCCGGATGCTGTCCAGGATGCCGTTGATAAACGCCCCGGATGCCTCGGTGCCAAACTTCTTCCCCAGGTTGATAGCCTCGTTGATGGCGACCTTGAACGGGACATCGGGCCGGGACAGGAGTTCATAGACGGCGATCCGCAGCGCATTCCGATCGACATAGGCCATCCGGCGGAGCCGCCAGTTGCTGGAATGTCGATCGATGAGGGGGTCGATGACCGACTGCTGATCGATCACCCCCTGGGCCAGCGTCCGGAAATAGGGAACGGACCGGGCGGAAGGCTCGAAAGTCTCGGCGAAACAATCGATCATGTCCGATGACATCCGCTTCCGGATGTCCATGAAAAAGAGCGCCTGGAGTGCATACTCCCGCGCCCGGGTGCGCATTCCCGACATGGCCTTCAGACCGTTGCCACCGCCTCCATGAGGTTAGCCATCTCCACCGCGGCCATGGCCGCATTCCATCCCTTGTTGCCGGCCTTTGTCCCGGCCCGCTCGATGGCCTGCTCCACCGTGTCGGTGGTCAGAATGCCGAAAATCACCGGCACATCCGTTTCGAGGCTGGCCGATGCGATCCCCTTGGCGGCTTCGGCGCAGACGTAGTCGAAGTGGGGGGTCGATCCCCGGATCACGGCGCCAAGGCAGACGACGGCGTGATACCGGCCGGTTCTGGCCATTTTCCGGGCGAGAAGAGGGACCTCGAAGGCGCCGGGGACCCGGACGACGTCGATCTCCCCCGGATCCGCGCCGCTCCGGGTGAGCGCGTCCAGGGCGCCGCCCACCAGGCGGTCGGTGATGAAGTCATTGAACCGGCTCACCACCAGGGCAAAGCGCTTGCCGCTGGCAAGAAGGGTTCCTTCGATATGATTGGGCATGATCCGTTTTTTCCTTCGGTTTACGGGTTGGCGTCGATGTTGAGGAGGTGGCCCATCTTGAGCTGCTTACAGGCGAGGTAGCACCGGTTGTACTCGTTGGGCTCGACCTGGATGGGCACCTGTTCGACCATCTGGAGCCCATACCCCTGGAGCCCCACCATTTTCTTGGGGTTGTTGGTGAGGAGACGCATTTTCCGGACCCCGAGGGCCACGAGGATCTGGGCTCCGATCCCGTAGTTCCGGATGTCCGGTTTGAACCCGAGCTGCTCATTGGCCTCCACGGTGTCTAACCCTTGGTCCTGGAGGGCGTAGGCTTTGAGCTTGTTGACCAAACCGATCCCCCGCCCCTCCTGGCGGATGTAGAGGAGCACGCCGGCCCCCTCTTCTTCCATCATCTCCATGGACCGCTGAAGCTGGTCCCCGCAGTCGCACCGGAGGGAGCCGAAGATGTCTCCGGTGAGACACTCCGAATGGACCCGGACCAGGATCGGCCTCTCCGGGTCGATAGTCCCTTTGATCAGGGCGATGTGGAGGACGTCTTCGATGTCGTTTTCAAAGACCACCGCCCTGAACTCCCCGGCAATGGACGTCGGGATGATCGTTTCGGCGGCCGGATGGACAAAGCTCTCCTTGGTCATCCGGTATTCAATGAGATCGGCGATGGTGCAGATCCCGATCCCGTGGGTTTCGCTGAAGGTCTCGAGGGTCGGCATCCGGGCCATGGTCCCGTCTTCGTCCATGATCTCGCAGATCACTCCCGCCGGCTTCAGGCCGGCGAGGCGGGCGAGGTCCACGGCCCCCTCGGTCTGACCGGCCCGGACCATCACCCCCCCATTTTTTGCCCGGAGGGGAAAAATGTGACCGGGGCGGACGAGGTCCCCCGGCCGGGCGGCATCGGCCACGGCCGTCCGGATCGTGGTGGCCCGGTCGGCGGCGGAGATCCCGGTGGTCACCCCCCGCTTGGCCTCGATGGAGACGGTGAATCCCGTGTGAAAACGGGAGGTGTTGTTCTCCACCATCAGCGGCAGCTCCAGTTGGTCCACCATCTCTCCGCTCATGGGAAGGCAGATCAGCCCTCGCCCGTACTTGGCCATGAAGTTGATCGCCTCCGGGGTAACCTGTTCCGCGGCCATGGTCAGGTCCCCCTCGTTTTCCCGGTCTTCGTCATCGACCAGGATGACCATTCGGCCCTGCCGTATATCCTCGATTGCCTGTTCAATGGTGATGACTGGCATGGTTTCGCTTTCTCTTGTCCGGATAAAAAGTGATGGGGTTCGGGTGAAACGCTTCTCAGGGGCGCCGGCCCCGCCGGAGCCGGGGCGGTCGCGGAAGAATCGGGGACGAATCAGAGAAATCCGGTTTTCTGGAGCAGCGCCAGATCGAGCCCAGAGGACTTGTCGCGATCCGGTTGATGATACCCTTTGACAAATCGTTCCACATACTTGCCGATCATATCGGTTTCGATGTTAACAAAGTCCCCCGCCGGTTTCAAGCCCACGGTAGTCAGATGAGCCGTGTGGGGGATGATGCTGACGGAGAAATGATCCCGGCCGCAATCATTGATGGTGAGGCTGATGCCGTCCACCGCCACGGACCCCTTGGGGATCATGTACCGGGTCAGCTCCGGCGAAGCCGAGAAGGTGATGACGACGGCGTTGCCTCCCGGCACCCGGCTCCGGATGGTGGCGGTCCCGTCGATATGGCCGGAGACCAGATGCCCGTCAAGCCGGTCGGAAAGCCGGAGCGCCCGTTCAAGATTGACCCGGGTTCCCACCCGGACCCGGGCAAAAGACGACCGCGCCAGGGTCTCGGGAGACAGGTCCGCCTCGAATGTCGTCTCGCCAAGGGTTACCGCCGTGAGGCAGACGCCGTTCACCGAAATGCTGTCGCCGATCTTCGTCCCGGTCAGGGGAAAATCGGCCGCCACCGTGATCCGCCGGCCGCCGGCCGCCGATCGAATCCGGCTGACGCGCCCCATTCCCTCGATGATACCGGTAAACATAAATCCGTCCGTGATCGCTCCCCGTGCGATATCATGGCCTTCCGAACCCATCCGGAAGGCCATCCCTATATAATCGCCGCCGGCCCGATAGTCAAAGGAAAATCGCGCCCCGAAAGTTCCGCCGCCGGGCTATTTAAACCCATCGAGGGCCCGGGCAAAGCCGGGCATCGCTCCGGTGATGGTCTCATCGGCCACGCAGAAGGCGATCCGGAAATGTCCCGGCCCGCCGAAGCCGCTGCCCGGCACCGCCAGAATCCGCTCCTCCTGGAGCGCCCGGACAAAGGCCACGTCGTCCTTCGTGGGCGTCCGGGGAAAGAGGTAAAAAGCTCCCCTGGGCCGGACAAAAGTGTAGCCGCGCTCGGCCAGCCCGTCGCAGAGGAGATCCCGCTTCCGCTGGTAGGCCGAGATGTCCACGCTCATCCCCTGAAGATGAGCCACCACCCGCTGCATCAGGGCCGGAGCGTTGACGTAGCCGAGAATCCGGTTGGCCAGGGCCATCCCGTTCCGGAGCGCCAGGCGGTCGCCCGACCGGGGGTTGATGGCGGCAAACCCCATCCGCTCGCCGGGGATCGAGATGTCCTTGGAATACGACGAGGTGACCAGACTCTCCTCGTAAACGGCGAAGATGCTCGGCACTATCACCCCGTCAAAGGTGATCTTCCGGTAGGGCTCATCGGAGACCAGATAGATGGCATGGCCCACCGCCGCGCTCCGGTCCCGCAAGAGATCCCCGAGGGCCGTCAGCGACTCGGCCGAATAGATCTGGCCGGTGGGGTTGTTCGGGGAGTTGACCAGGACTACCTTGGTCCGCTCCGAGATCGCCCCGGCAATGGCATCGAGGTCGAGGGTGAAATCCTCACGGGTGGGGACCGTCTTTAAGACCCCGCCGTGGTTGTCGGCGTAGAAGCCGTACTCCACGAAGTAGGGAGCCAGCGCGATCACCTCGTCGCCGGGGTTGAGCAGGGTTTTCAGGATGACGTTGAGGCCCCCGGCCGCCCCGCAGGTCATGAGGACGTCGGCCGGTTCGAGCTCGACGCCCTGCTCCCCGGAAAGGTACCCGGCCACGGATTGGCAGACCTGGGGGTAGCCGGTGTTGGGCATGTAACAATGGTCCCCCAGGCCGCATGAATCCACCGTCTCCCGGAGCACCTCCCGGAAGCGGTCCGGCGGGGGCATGTTGGGGTTGCCGAGGCTGAAGTCAAAGACGTTATCGGCCCCATGGAGCGCCTTCAGCCGGGCCCCTTCCTCGAACATCTTGCGGATCCAGGAGGACCGCTCAATCATGGTTTCGATCTTCTGGGCGATGGCCATACCGGTTCGATCCCCTTCCTGAAAAAATGGGGGTTTACATCACGGGATCAGGCGGCCTGCTCGACGGCCTTGACATCCGGAATTTCCTGCTTCAACAGCCGCTCGATGCCGTTTTTCAAGGTCATCTGGGACATCGGGCAGCCCGCGCAGGCGCCCTGGAGCCGGACGAGGACCACGCCGTCCTCACCCACCTCCACCAGCTCCACATCACCGCCGTCCGCCTGAAGCTGCGGCCGGATCTTATCTAGTACCTGCTGAACCTTCTCTTTCATGTCCGTTCTCCTTATCTACGGGTTGTCGTCTGGAAATGACGAGTGCCTCTTACTATAAAACGCATTCCGGAAGGCGTCAAACCGCCCATCCCGGATGGCCTCGCGCATCCCGGCCATGAGCCGGGTGTAATGGCGGAGGTTATGGATCGTGTTGAGGCGGTAGGCCAGAAGCTCACGGGATCGGTAGAGGTGGTGGAGGTAGGCTCGGCTGTACCCCCGGCAGGTCTCGCAATCGCAGGCCGGGTCCACCGGACCGGTGTCCTCACGGAACCGGGCGTTGGAGATGTTGATGGCCCCGGTTTCGGTGAAGAGTTGGCCGTTTCTGGCGTTCCGGGTGGGCATTACGCAGTCGAAGAGGTCGGCCCCGAAGCCCACCAGATTCACCAGGTCCTCGGGGGTTCCCACCCCCATGATGTAGCGGGGCGATGTCTCCGGCAGGAGCGGCAGGGTGATGTCGGCCATCTCCAGCATCAGGGCCTTGGGCTCCCCGACGCTCAGCCCGCCCACGGCGTAGCCGTCAAAGCCGATCCCGGTGATCCGGTCGGCTGACCGGCGCCTGAGGTCGGCGTACATCCCTCCCTGGACAATTCCGAACAGCGCCCCGCCGTCCGCGGCTTCCGCTTTCGCGTCGCGGCTTCGTTCGGCCCATCGGGCGGTCCGGTCGGCGGCGGCTTCGGCCCGGGCATGGTCGGCCGGGTAGGGGATGCACTCGTCAAGGCACATCCGGATGTCGGCGCCAATGGTCGCCTGGATTATCTGGGACTGCTCGGGGGAGATGTCGTGGGACGACCCGTCGATGTGGGACTGAAACCGGGCTCCGTCGTCGGTGATCCGGCAGAGGCGGGCCAGGGAAAAGACCTGGAACCCTCCGCTGTCGGTGAGAATCGGGCCGTCCCATCCCATGAACCGGTGAAGTCCCGAAAATCGCCGGAGGACCTCCAGGCCGGGCCGGAGGTAAAGATGATAAGTGTTGCCCAGGATGATCCGGGCGCCGACGGCGGAAACATCCGCCGGGGTGAGCGCCTTGACCGTCCCGGCGGTCCCCACCGGCATGAAAACCGGCGTCTCGACCGGTCCCCGGTCGGTGGTCAATCGGCCGGATCGGGCCCGGCCGTCGGTGGCGGTAAGGGAAAAGGAAAGCATTCGGTCTCCGGCGTCAGGCGATGAACATGGCGTCGCCGTAACTGTAAAACCGGTAGCCGGACTCGATGGCGGCCCGGTACGCGGACAGGATGGTCTCCCGTCCCGCGAAGGCCGAGACCAGCATCAGCAACGTCGATTCGGGCAGGTGAAAGTTGGTGATCATCGCGTCCACGATCCGGAACCGGTAGCCCGGATAGATGAAGAGGTTACAGGTCCCGGACCCGGCCCGGACCCGGCCGGCGTCATCGGCGGTCCCCTCGAGGGTCCGGACACAGGTGGTCCCCACGGCCACGACCCGCCGGCCCTCGGCCCTGGCCCGGTTGACCGCTTCGGCGCCGGCATCGGGAATCTCGAACCGCTCGGCCGCCATCCGGTGGTCCCGGATGTCGTCGGCCCGGACCGGAACAAAGGTTCCCGGGCCGACATGGAGAGTGATCCGGACGATCTCCACCCCCAGATCGGCCAGGCGGCGGAGCAGGTCTTCGGTGAAATGGAGCCCGGCGGTGGGCGCGGCCACCGCCCCTTTCCGCTCCGCGTAAACCGTCTGATAGGCGGTCCGGTCATCACGGGGGGCGCCCTGGCCGTTCCGGCGGATGTAGGGCGGCAGCGGGACCCGGCCGATCCGGTGAAGGGTCGCGTCAAAGTCGGCCGTCCCCGAAAAGCGGACCCGGACGGCCTCGCCGTCGGCATCAAGGACCTCAGCGGTCAGTCCCTCGTCAAACCGGATGCGGCTTCCCGGCCGGGGCCGCTTTGATGCCCGGATCAGGCAGCGGTGGATCGGGTCGGCGCCCGGGGGCGTCGGGGTGTAATCGAGGATCAACAGCTCGGCCCGCCCCCCGGTCTCCTTGTGCCCCATCAGCCGGGCCGGGACCACCGCGGTGTCGTTGATCACCAGAAGGTCGGTCCCGTCGAGGATTTCGGGAAGCGCCCCGAACCGGTGGTGAGCGATCTCCCCGGTTCGGCGGTCCAGGTGCAACAGCCGCGAACCGGTCCGCTCGGCGGCCGGGGCCTGAGCGATCCGGTCGGCCGGCAACCGGTAGAAATAGTCGGATCGGGAGAACATCATTGTCTCCCGAAATAGACCATCAGCAGACCGAGACCCATCAGGACCAGGCCCATCCGGCGGAGCACGCCTTCCGGAATCTCCAGCAATTGTTGCATCCACTCTTTCATCCTGGTTGGGAAGGCCGCGTAGGGGAGCCCCTCGATGAACATGACCATGCCCAGCACACACAGAAAAAATTCCATACCTTTGACCCCGTATCCGACTAAAAAAGAGGGACAATATGCCATAGCGGGGGCGTTGTCAAAATAAAATCCCGGGATTTGGTTATCTTTTCATCTCCCCTCCGAATGTGCTATACACGGAACATGATTGACGCTGCCGAAAACGGAGGCCGGCAATGATCCGCCGCTGCACGATCCTGATCGGCCTCATCCTGCTGATCGCGGGCGGGGCCGGCGGAGCCGGAACGGAATCCGGCCGGCAAAGTCCCCCGGAGCGGGTGGTCCTCCAGCTCAAGTGGACCCACCAGTTCCAGTTTGCCGGCTATTATGCCGCGCTTCACAAGGGCTTCTACCGGGAGGCCGGCCTGGATGTCGAGATCCGCGAGTACACCCCTGACCGGCGACCGGTCGCGGAGGTGACCGCCGGCCGGGCCGACTTCGGCGTGGCCGGGGCCGAGCTGATGCTCGATTTCATGACCGGGACCCCGGTCCGCGTCCTGGCGGTGATCTTCCAGCACTCCCCGTCGGCCATTCTGGCCCGCCGGGATACCGGAATCATCGACCCCCACGACCTGGCCGGAAAACAATTGATGCTTTCGTCCGAGGGCGAACCGGACCTCATGGCCATGCTCTTGAACGAAGGGGTGACCCCGGACCGCTACCAGCGGGCGCCGCTCACCTGGGATGTCCGGGATATCATCGAAGGCCGGGTGGACGCCATGGCCGCCTACATCACCAACACCCCGTACAACCTGGCGGCCGAAGAGATCCCTTACACCCTCATCCGCCCGAGAACCTACGGCGTTGATTTTTACGGGGACTGCCTGTTCACCGCTCGAAAAACGGTTCGGGATCATCCGGATCGGGTTCGCCGGTTCCGGTCCGCCAGCCTCCGCGGCTGGGCCTATGCCATGGCTCACGTGGATGAGATGATCGACCTGATTGTCGATCACTACCCCACCGATAAGACCGAGGCCCATCTCCGGTTCGAGGCGGATGCCATGCGGGAGCTGATCGTGCCGAGCCTGGTGGAGATCGGCCACATGAACCCCGGACGCTGGCGGCGGATCGCCGACACTTACGTGGCTCTGGGCATGGCCCAGTCCTCCCCGCCGCTCTCCAGGTTTCTCTACGACCCGTCCCCATCGGTCGATTGGACCTGGCTCCGCCGGGTGTTGATCGTTTCCGGCGTGGCGGGGGTCCTGGTGATCGGGATCGCCGGCTGGCTCTGGTGGTTCAACCGACGGCTTCGGGCCGCCGTCCGGAACCAGACCGCCGACCTCCGTCGGCTAAACGATCAGCTACGGTCGGAAATCGGGGTTCGCCGGGAAACGGAGCGGTCCCTCCGGGACAGCGAGGCCCGGCTCAACGCGGTCATCGACAACGCCGCCTCGGTGATTTTCATCAAGGATCCGTCAGGCCGGTACCTCCGGGTCAACGGGGAGTTTGAACGGGTGACGGGTCATCCGGCCGACGATGTGGTGGGACTGCGGGACGTCGAGATTTTCGGCGAAACCTATGGCGGGCGGTTTGCGGAAAACGACCGCCGAATCCTGAGCACCGGAGCGCCGGCAGGGTCCGAGGATGTCCTTCCCCAGGCCGACGGCCTCCATACCTACCTGACCGTCCGGTTTCCCCTGACCGACGCCGAAGGCCGGGTCTCGGCCGTCTGCGGGATCGCCACCGACATCACCGACCGGAAGCGGGCCATCCGGGCCATCGAGGACAGCGAGGCCAAGCTCCGGGCCATCGCCGAAACCGCCTACGACGGCATCATCGTTATCGACGACGGGGGGCGGATTTCCTTCTGGAACGCGGCGGCGGAGCGGATGTTCGGCTATCCGGCCGACGAGGTCATCGGCCGGACCCTCCACGATCTGATCACCGTGGGAGACGACCTGTTGCGGTTCAGGGAGAAATATAAGACCTTTTCAAAGACCGGGACCGGGGACGGGATCGGCACGGTCCGGGAATTCACCGCCCGCCGCCGGAACGGCGAGACCTTTCCCGTCGAGCGGACCCTCGCGGCCTTCCGGCACAAGGGCAAGTGGTGGGCCGCCGGAACCGTCCGGGATATCACCGACCGGAAACAGGCTCAGGAACGGCTTCAGGAGCTGGCCACCACCGACGGGCTCACCGGGCTCTTCAACCGGCGCCAATTCATGGACCTGTCGGTCCAGGAACTCCGGAAATCCCGCCGGCTGGGCGATCCCCTCTCCCTGTTGATGATCGACGCCGACCGGTTCAAGGACATCAACGACACCTACGGCCACGACGTCGGAGACCAGGTCCTGACCATTCTGGCGTCCGTGGGCCGGGAAACCCTTCGGGACATGGACATCTTCGGCCGGGTGGGCGGCGAGGAATTCGCCGTCCTTCTCCCGGCCACCGACGGCCAGGCCGCCGAAGCGGTGGCCCATCGGCTCCGGAGCGCCGTGGAAGGGGCCGTGGTGGTCACCGGCCGGGCCAATGTCCGTTTTACCATCAGCATCGGAGTGACCGTCGCCACCCAGCGGACCGAAGACCTGAACGCGCTGATGCGGGAGGCCGACCGGGCCCTTTACGAGGCCAAACGGTCGGGACGAAACCGGGTCCGGTCGCGGCTACCGGATGAAAATAACCGGAGACGCCGGACTGATCGACAAGATTCGCCGCCGGCCTGGACGGACGGGTCGGCAAGCGAGTCATAACCCCAACCGAGCCGCTTCGGACGGACCGATTCCCGAAGCGTCACCCCAAACGGACCGGCGGCCGGGACCAACGCCGCCGCCGGGACGGGAAAAGCGAGGCATGATGGACAAGCAGTTTCTGGAGATGTGGGGCACGTTTCTGATTAACATGGCCAAGGGCCAGCAGAAGATGGACGACATGTCCAAATGGATGAGCGGGGGGCTGACCGGGGTCCCGGAGATGACCGAGATGTTCAAGCGCTTCTACGGCCTCTCCGGGGAAGCCGAAAAAACCCCGGATTACATGGAAGCGTGGAAAACCGCCTCGGAACAGTTCCAAAAGGCTTTCCGGGAGCACCTTCGGACCATGGGGATGGTCCCCAAGGACGACCACCTGAAGCTGGTGAAGAAATACGAGGCCCTGAAGGAAAGGCTCGCCGAAACCGAGGAGACCGTGGCCCACCTCCGGATGCTTTTAAACGAGCGGAGCATGGACCAGGGCGAGGTGATGCGCCATTTCCAAGGGCTTATGGAAAGCCAGAGCGACCAGTTCAGCGAGCTGATGGAGCAGTTCCAGGAGCTTTACGGGCGGGGCGGTGAGCCGGATGCCGAGAAGTAAGGGATGATTGACGGGGCGGCCCCCCGTGGCCGTCCATTTTGGGCAACCACGGGGGGTTCGCCCCAACATGGTGAGCCCCGCCCGCATTATGTAGGGGCGGACCTGCGTGTCCGCCCGCGA
>CAZWGY010000024.1:19812-21157 GCA_964633575.1 uncultured Desulfobacteraceae bacterium | reverse complement strand
GGACCATCCACGCCACCGTGGATGCCGAGGGCAGCGGTGAATACGCCGAGCTCGATGAGCATGGGCGATACAAGGTCCGGCTTCCCTTTGATCTCAGCGGGAGCCCGGACGGAAATGCTTCGCATTGGGTTCGGATGGCGCAGCCTTATGCGGGTGAAAATCAGGGAATGCACTTTCCTCTGCATAAACGCACGGAAGTATTGCTGACTTTTATTGAAGGGGATCCCGACCGCCCCATCATTGCGGCGGCCGTGCCCAACCCGGAATCTCCGAGTCCCGTCAACCATCTGAACCAGAGCAAATCATTTATCAAGACCGGCCGGGGTCCGAAAACCACTTCCGTGGGCGCCGCGTGGCAAACCGATGTCTTTAATTTTCTGTCGGACAATTATATCGAGCTGGAAGATCAAAGCGGCGAAGAGCGAATTGGGGTTCATACCCCTGGCGATCTCTGGTTGGAATCCAATGCCGGATACGGAGAATATCACAACGATGGCGCCGCGGAGATTTCCAACTACCCCTCGGGCCGTCCCGAAAAAATTCAGGAGATGCTGGACAACTTCGGGAAGCCTTCTAAATATAACCCTCAAGGGTATCAATCCCACGGCGTCGGCGGCGCCCATTTCCGCGTGTCCAATTTCGACACGTTTAATACTCAGGAAGGCAATATCTATGATTTCGGGGGGTATTGGAATTATAATCTCGGTAATTGCTATGTGGAAACCCACATGGGGCAGGATGAAAAGGTCATATTGAACAAGCGGCATGGTCCGGACGACGGTCTCGACATGCTCAGTCCTGGCGGACCTTCCTGGGAAAGCTGGAGCGGGGTAAAAGACAGCTCCAACGAGCTGAAAGCCAAGGGTAAGGGGAGTTGGGACAATGGCAGTGTTTGGGTGGAGAAAAAATTCAACGGTTCTGCTTATGATTACAATCACAAAGCGCATTCGCTGGAAATAAATTATCTTTGCTCCACCCAGGAAATCAATGCCGGCGGCCGGCATATCGAGGAGACCTACACGAGCGGTTTGGTGCGCACCTCGTATAGCTGGTCTGAAGCCGGGGAATCCGAGGAGTTCAAGTATAACCGCGTTTCAGGCGCCCAGATCGCCTATGAGCATTCCAAATGGGTGGGTGGCGGAGGTACTAAGCAGACGACCTCCTGGAGTAAGTTTGATAAAATCACGGATGAAACAACTTACAATGCGGTCACGTCAACCTCGAAGAATTATGGCGCCGTCGCCTCGGCATCAATGAATTTTGCCGCCGTGGCGTCCGCGGAAACCAATATGGCCGCCAAGACCTCTAACCAGCTCAACATCGGCGCGTCATCCTCGATTTCCAT
>CAZWGY010000024.1:0-19712 GCA_964633575.1 uncultured Desulfobacteraceae bacterium | reverse complement strand
TGGCCGCCAAGACCTCTAACCAGCTCAACATCGGCGCGTCATCCTCGATTTCCATTGATATTTCAGGGACTTTTTCACTGAATCTGGCTGCGGCGGCCAGTTTGAACATCGGAATTAAGGTAGGCATCCCTGTCGATATAGACGTTTACTTCTCGCCAATTGGTCTTGACCTTAAAACTGGTGCCAGTTTTGGAGTTGAAATGGATTTAAGGGCAGGAGGGGTAGCGACGTTGAAGACCGGACCAAAATTTGAATTCGATGGAATTGGATTTACAGGACGAAAACGTAATGCCGCGGATGCGGAAAAAGCTGAAGCAAGATTGAAAAGAATCGAAGCGGACATCAAGAGTTTGAGCTTTGACACTGGACTCGCCATGGTGGCTCTGAAGAAATCTGATTTAATGGCTCAATTCGGAATGCTCTTTGCGGGAATGTAATATGAAATAAGAGGTATTTTTTAGTGATTACAATAATATGAAGATTTTTCGACCACTCCAGCTCGGTTACAATCATCGTGTTCTCGAACACGACCGGAAATATTATTTTGTGGCTTCCGCAACATTGGGTATGCACTTGCGGACTGGTGAATCCTTGTTGGAATTCGATTATCTGAAAGATGCCTTCCCATCCATGGGCGTGCCATCCCTGCCGGACATGGGGATGCCCAAGCCCCGCGGGGAGTTTTTGGTCTCCGGCAGCTTTTTCGCTCCCAACGGCCAACCCGTGATGCAGGGAGGGGTTGCGGTTCGGCTGGGCCATCGGGAAAAGGCGCTTGCCGTCTTCGGCCCTCGTCAGTGGCGCATGGGAACGATTGCGAAGGCCGAAGCCATCACCACTATCCCGCTGGATTTCGCTCACGCCTTTGGCGGGTCGGAGTACAAGGCGAACCCCTTTGGAATGGGGTATAAAGACGGTCTCTTGCCCTGCGTGGAAGACCCGGCCCGGCTGATTCTGTCATCCGGTGACCGCCCCACGCCGGCCGGATTGGGTCCCCTTGACCCCTCATGGCCCCAACGAATGCGTTTCAGCGGCACCTATAACCGAAAGTATCTCAAAAAATACTTCCCCGGTTACCCCGAGGACATGGACTGGTCTTATTTCTTATGTGCTCCCGAAGACCAGTGGTTCGAAGACTATTTTCAAGGCAATGAAACCTTTGAAATTCATTGTATGCATCCCGAGATCGAGGTGATCGAAGGTCGCCTGCCGGGCCTTTACCCGCGCTGTTTTCTCATGCACACCATTGGCGGAGACGAGCCGAGCTTTGGCGAGCTGCCGCTGGATCTCGATACCGTCTGGTTTTTTCCGGAAAAGCTGATGGCGCTCATGATATGGCGCGGCGTGACCGAGGTGGCGGACGACGAGGCCGAGCAGATTACTCACGTATTGGCCGCCTACGAACGGCACGACCAAACGGCCCGAAGTCCGGAGTATTACCGCCACGCCTTTGAAAGGCGGCGCAACGGCGATGACGCCCTGCTCAACAATCTAAATACCGAGGACCTGATCCCCGAGGGCGACAAATGCGCCATGGAGCTGTTGCAGGAGATGGCGTATGCCGACCATTCACCCAGTGAGTTCGGCCGAAACCTGGACGCCAAGGCGGAATCGATTCAGAAAATGGCCGACGACAAGATCGAGGAGGCCATTCAAGAAGCCGAGAAAAACATGGCTTCCTTCGATATCCCGGATGAGGCCAAGTCGCGGATGGGGGAGCTGGATGCGGACATCACCACGGCGGAAGGCACAATCGATATTCGCCGCTTGATGAAAAAAACTTCCGCCCCTGATCCGGATGCGGACGTGGAAGCCCTGAACCGGAAAATGGAAGCCATCCTGCCGGGCATCACGGCCGGGGACCCCAAAAAGATCGAGCTCAAACATTTCTCCTTTGACAAGATCGATCAGCTACTGGCGGCGGTGGATGAATTTACCGGGAAAAAGGAGGCCGAGGCCAAGGAGCAGGCCAAAGCCGAGCTGACAAAGGCCAAGGCCCAAATCAAGGAACATATTCAAACGGCCGTGGAGAGCGCGGAGGAGATGCCCGCCGAGGCCCGGGCCAAGCTTGAAGAAATCGAAAACGCCTTGGAGACCATCGATAAGATGGATGCGGACTCGCCTCCCCCGGCCCCGTTGCCGCGAATCCATGCCGATGAGATCATGGCCCAGGTGTCCGAGATCGACCCACGGGTCCAGGAAGCCCTTCAGCATTTTCAGGGCATGAAAGACATGGGGGCCGGAGGCGAAGAGGTTGAGCAGGTCGAGCGGCAGATTCGGGAGATGATGGAGCCCCAGGCGCAAAAGATCGAAACGGCCCTGGCCGAGGCTGAAAAGGATTTCAAGGAAGTTTACGTCATGGGGGCCCACTTCATGCCGGATGGCCTGCCGCCGCACCAAGACCCCCTTGAATCCGTTGCCGAACGGTTTTTGACGGCCATCGGCGCTGGTGAGCGCGTGGCGGATGGCGATTGGGCCTGCATTGATCTCCAGGGCCAAAACCTGGACGGTGTTGACCTGAGCGGCGCTTTTCTGGAGCAGGTCAATTTCACCGGGGCCAGCCTTAAAGGGGCCAATCTGAGAGGGGCCATCATGGCCCGGGCGATTCTTGCGGATGCGGACCTCAGCGGCGCCGATCTTGCCGAAGCCAATATCGGCGGGGTGAACGCCCGGCGAGCCAACTTCAGCGGCGCCAACCTCAAGGAGGCCAAACTCTCCAAAGGGGATTTCACCGAAGCCGATTTCAGCGGGTGCGAGCTGGAAGGGGTGGAGTCATTGGAGATCGTCGTCAAGGGGGCCTTGTTTGCCGAGGCCCATATTCCGAACATGCGATTCATCCAGGCCGACCTTACGGGTGCCCGATTTCCGGGAGCCGATCTGAACACGGCGCTGTTTTACGACTGCGCGCTGGAAGACGTCGATTTCAGCCGGGCGGTCCTGACCCGCTGCACCTGGGCCGATGTCCGCCTGATCAACGCCCGGTTTGACGAAGCGGACATGACCGCTGCCTGTTTTGCGGCCACCGATCCGGAGAAGACGACATTACGGAATGTTCGTTTTTTTCGTTCCCGCCTGGACAAATGCTGTTTTCAGGGGGTGGTCATGCCGGGCGCGATTCTGACCGAGGCATCCATGGAAAACGCCCTGTTCAATAAGGCTGATCTCAGCGAGGCCGACCTTTCATTTGCGTATGCGCGCGGCGCCCAGTTTCGAAAGGCGCGCCTGACCGATGCCCGCCTCGACTACATCAACCTCATGGAGGGCTCACTGGCCAAGGCCGACCTGGTTAATGCTTCCTTCATCGGGGCCAATTTGTATGCCGTGGATCTGCTGCGGGCGATCATTGAAGATACCGACTTTTCCGACAGCAACCGGGAAGCCACCCTTTTGGATTAGAATATCCGATGATGACCGGCGAAGAGCTATCCAAACAAGTCAAAGCGGGGGAGTTTTTCTCCGGAGAGGACTTTTCCGGCATGGACTGCCGGAACGTTGATCTCTCCGGCGGAATCTTCGTGGATGTCAATTTCGACCGCTGTGATCTGAGTGGGGCCAACTTGAAGGAAGCCACTTTCAACAAGTGTAGTCTGAATGGCGCTTCCTTTGCCGATGCCCAGCTCCAGGAGACCAATTTTGTAAAAAGTAACCTGACCGGCGCCGGCTTTCAGAAGGTCCGGATGGATTTTACCAAATTCGTCGAATGCAATCTGGAATCCGCCGATTTCAACGGTGCCCACATGGAGACCGCAGTTTTCACCGAATCCAAGCTCCCCGCCGCCATCTTCCGGGACGCCGCCATGGAAAACACCTTATTGTTTCAATGCGATCTCGCCGGCGCTGATTTTTCAAAAGTTCGCATGAGCAAGACCATTTTCTATGAATCTGAGTTTGAGCAAAATCTTTTCCAGGAGGCGGTGATCCAGCTTTCAAGCTTCTGCAATGCCAGGTTGGTTGACGTCAGCTTTCGGGGGCTTGATCTCTCTCAGTCTCAGTTCATTGAATGTGTGCTGACCGGTTGTGATTTTACCAATGCCCGGCTCAAGCAGGGCGGATTTATGCGGGCGGCCCTGAATGGCGCCCGGTTCGATGGCGCCGATCTTGAGATGGCCAATTTCTACGAGGCTGATCTGACTGAAGCCGGCCTGCGGGAGGCCAATCTGGAAAAAGCGAGCTTGCAGAAGGCCCGGTTGACCGATGCCGACTTGTCATCGGCCAATCTGACCATGGCCCAGATGGCCGAGGTTTCGGCCCTCCGCACCCAACTCAACGGGGCCAATCTGACCTACGCCGACCTGTCGCACGCCGTTATCGAGGAATCTGATTTTTCCTATGCGCATCTTTTCATGGCCGATCTCCACGCGGTCGAGGAATCCCGGACGGTGTGGACCGGCTCCACGAAATCTTCGGCCAAAAAGGTGAATTCAAAACGCATGAAAGCCGAACAATGGGGGCGGAAATGAATATTCAAAAGGGAAACGTCGTTCCGTTCAGGGAGCTGGAAGGCCCCGGCATCCAGCAGGCCCGAGTGGCGGCGGTGACTGATGATGCCGTCGAAATCCAGATTGACGGGCTTCATCAGACGGCCCGCCTTGCATTCAGTTGTCTGGTGCGGCCCCAGGCGGATGACCGGGTTCTCTGCGCCAGAGACGCGGATGGAGCGTATTTCATCCTGGCCATCATCGAACGACCGGGTGCTCAGCACATGACCCTTGGCTTTCCCGCCGATGTCACCCTCGAGGCTGAAAACGGCGCCGTCCGTATGATGACCGGAGAGTCGATGACCCTGGCGGCCGCCGATCGGATCACCTGTTTGTCGGATCGGGTCGTCCACCGGGGGCGCGAGGCCGTGATTGCCTATGACGAGATCACGGCCAAAGGGACACGGGTACAGGCGGCTTTCAAGACCATCAGCGTCATTAGCGATCTGGTGAATACCATGGCCCGGCAGCTCATCGAGCGGGTTAAGAATTACGTTCGCCGGACGGAGGACTACGACCAGGTCAACGCGGGCCAGATGACCCGGAAGGTGGATGGCCTCTATGCCATGGACTCCAAGCACACCGTCATGGTGAGCAAGAAGGATACGAAAATCGATGGCGAGCGGATTCACATGGGATAACCGAATTTAATGTTGATGTCGCTACCTTGCGGCTTGACGCCGGAAGGAAAATATGGTTTTTTGCGGGATCGGATCTTATCGTGAACCTAAATTATCATGTTAATGGGAGCAGCGGTGTCCATCCCGATAATGGGATGGAATTTTAAAATGACCATAAGGTTTGATGGAGATAGAGTATGTTCGCCAATTGTTCGCTTTCGGGTATGGATTTTGCCATGCCGGATGTCTGTCTAACTCCGGCGCCGCCCGCGCCGCCGATCCCCATACCTTATCCCAATACGGCACAACTGCCCATGGCGGTCCCGCCGACGGCTTCGCTCAAGCATTTGATTTCCATGATGCCGGCACACAACATGGGCACCACGATCCCCATGAGCATGGGAGACAACGCCGGAGTGGCGGGGGGTGTGATGTCCGGGATGATGATGGGGCCGGCGCGGAACACGTTGGGCAGCACCAAGGTCTTCAGCGGCGGGATGCCCCAGACCAAATGGCTCAGCACCGCCATGCAGAACTCGACCAACTGCCCCGGCGGCATGACCCTGGTTCCGTCGCAGTTCAAAGTCCTTATTATGTCGTAACCATCCTTATCTTACAGGTATATATTGTTATGACCGAAAAGCGGGATTCCGAAGCGGATGAAGGTCAGGGGAATGTCCAGTTCCATGTATCACCGGAGCTCGATTATGTTTATCGAGACGTATTTAACGTCTATGTGGGCGCCGGCGACGTGGTGGTCGAGTTTGGTAACCTCCACCGGGCCATGCCGGGTCATGCGACCATTAAAAATCGTATTGTGATGTCCGTGGCCAACGCCTACAATCTCCACCAGACCCTCCAGCAGGCTCTCCAGGCCGCTCAGATGCAGCTTCAGAAAAACCTTCAAGAGCAGGCGAGACACCAAAAAACCGGAGGAGACAAGGAGCGCTAAGTATGAAAACCATCTGGATCACCTCCCTGGCACGGGACCCGGCACGGGTCCAGAAGACCCTGTCCACCTGTACCACCTACGGGCTCAACCCCGACGGCCATTTCTGGGAGGATGACCTCAAGAAAATGTCGTGGATCGGACCCCGGGAGACCCTGACGGATGCCGGCCGGGACGTGGCGTTGTGGATCATTCTGACGGACGACGAGAGTCTGGCCAGCCCGTCAATCCGGTTCGGCCTGTCGATGCTGACCCTGTCGGCTCAGGGAGTCCGGGGGCCGGGCTTTGTTCCGATGCTGGTCCATGAGGGGACCCCGCCGGCGCCTGAGTCCCTCCCGACGCCCCTTCGGGGGGCCGAGATCCTTTCCGCCGACAATGCGTCTTTGGGGGCGAAAATCGTGGCCAAAGCCAATATGCCGGCAAAGCGGCCGAGCGCCGACTACCGGCTCGACCTTTACGCCATGCCCCAGCTCGGTCAGTGGATCGAGATCGGCCCGACCTCGGGCGAGTGGGCCGGGGCTCTGTTCGGGACCGTCGGCGGGGAGATCAACGCTCACGGGGTGGGACCGGCCGGCCGGCTGCCCCAGACGGCCGTCCTCGAGTATCCCATGCAGGGCCTCAAGCTCGCCCTGGAGGATCGGGAGTATACCGCCTGGGCGGTCCAGAACCGGATTGACCCCGAGGCCTCCTACTTCGTCAAGTTTTCGGGCGAGCCTGACGCCGTGATTTTCGGTCCCCTCGGCGAAGGGGATGACGCCGACGTCTTCGTCCTGGACCTGAAATAAGCCGGCCTGGGGGGATGGAACGACGGCTTGGCGCGCTGGGGGGCCTGATCTTGATTTTCCTGGTCCCGTGGATTTCGGGGCCCTCGGCCGACGATACCGGTCGGGCTGACCGGATGGCCGTGATTCGGCTGATCGAGGAGGACCTGGCCGGGGCCCGGACCATTCGGTCGTCCGCGGAAGCTCCCTGTTTCGGGACCCTGGACGAGATCTACCCCGACTGGCACGGGGGGGACCCGACGGCGGCCCGCCGGGAGTGGACCTTTCATGACTACGACCGTTACGAGGTCGCTTACGTGGTTCACGCGGTTCATCTGACTCAGCCCGGTCGGGCTCGGGCCGTTGGAAAGCGGCGAGTGACCGTCCACCGAACGGTCCGGTTTGCCATCTTTCCCCCCGAGCGCAAGGTGGAGACGGAGACCCGCCGATTTACCGTCACCTGCCATAAGACCCCGGCGGGGTCGTGGCGGATCACCCAGGAAACCCTTGAATAACCCGATGGTGGACGATACCCATGCCAAATGAATACCGCGAGCTGCTCTGGTCGGAGGGGATGTTTCTCCGCCCTCATCATTTCCAGATCGCCGACCGACAATGGAACACCCGTTTGCGTCAGGCCACCGAGCACCTCTGCCCCTTCAACTGGGGGTTTGTCCAGTTGGAGATCGACGCGGCGGCGGTGAGCAACTACCAGTTTTCGGTGCGATCCTGCCAGGTCATCCTGGAAAGCGGGGTCATGCTGAGCCTGCCGGGGAACCTCGAACTGGACAGCCGGCCGTTTCGGGACGTGGCCGGGGGGATCGAGACCCTGGACGTCCATATCGGGGTGCCCAGCTTCCGTCCGGACGCGGGCAACACTCTGAGCCAGGATGTCCAGGGGGCGAACGTCGAGCGGCGTTACCGGCCCGACGAGGTCACGGCCGTGGACGAGAACACCGGGGATGATCCGGTGCCGGTGTCGGTCAAGCGGCACCGGGGCCGCCTGCTCTGGGGCACCGAGGACATGACCGGATACGACACCATCCAGGTGGGGCGGATAAAGCTATCCGGCTCCGGCGGGAGCGCCGTGCTCGATCCGACCTATTTTCCCCCGGTTCTCGACATCTCCGTCTGGTCGTCCCTTCTGGGGGTCTGCGAGGACATCAGCAACGGGCTGTCCATGGCCAATTACGCCTTGATCCGCGACTTTGCCGACCGGGAGTTCACGGAATTGTTGGGGATTCCCCGGGGGATCGAGGCGGTGGTCAAGATGCTCGCCACCAACCGGTACGTGGCCAGCCTGGGCCAGTTGTGCAAGACCCCCCGGATGCACCCCTACCTGATCTACCTGGAGCTCCTTCGCCTGGCCGCGACCATGGGGGTCTTCCGGGGCAAGCGGACTGCTCCGGCATTGCCCGACTACCAGCACGACGACCTGGGGAAATGCTTTCTCGGGATGAAGGAGATCATCGACGGGCTTCTGGACCGGATTGGCACCAGCACTTTTGTCCAGCGCTCCTTTCAGCTCCGGAACGACCGGCTCGAGGTGGACCTCGAGGAGAGCTGGGTCACCGGCCACCGGCTGTTTTACATCGGAGTCAAGGGGGTGGAGAGCATCTCCGCTCTGGACCGCCACGTGGCCCGGCTGAAAATCTGCGCTCCGTCGGACTTTGCCACCGTCACCCAGAAACGGCTGGGGGGAGTGGGATGCCGCCGGCTTCGGATGGTTCCTTCCAGCCTCCCGGACCGGGAGGGGAGCTATTACCTCCAGCTCGAGATGGAAGGCGAGTTCTGGGATCACATCGAGCGGGACAAGGCCATTGTTATCGGAGGGGCCCGGGACGTGAGCTATAAATTCGACCTGTTCGTGGTTTAGCGCGGACGGCCATGACGCTTTACGACATCGCCAAGGAACTCTTCGGCTATCTGACGATCTTCCGCTGGAAGGTGGCGGCCGGCATCCGGCCCCCTCTGGAGGAGGTCCGCAATGATCTTCTGAATCTCTTTCAGCAACAGGACGTGGCGATCCGACGGCATCCCGAGCTTCGGAGCGGCTATGACCGGGTGGCTTATGCCCTGGTGGTTTTTGCCGACGAGGTGATCCTCTATTCCGACTGGGACTACGCCCGGGACTGGGAAAGCGCGCTTCTGGAGCAGCATTTCTACGACACGGAGATCGGCGGGGACCGGTTTTTCGATATCTGCGAAGACGTCGGGGTCGGTGATCCGGACGCGGCATCCGTGCTTTTCACCTGTCTGACCATGGGGTTCAAGGGGCGGTATGACAAGGACGCCGACGAGCTCCGGCGATTGCGGGACCGGCTCCTGGAAAGCATGGAAAGCCGGATCGAAGCGGCCGGTGACGGGCGTTTATTTCCAACGGCTTACGCGGTCACTCCGGCGCGCCGGGTCCGGCGCTTGCCGTTTATATTCCGGTGGCGTCACCTCGGCCTGTCGTTGGTCATCCTGGTGATCGCGCTCGTGGCCCTGGACCGGCTGGTGTTGTGGGAGGTCGTCTCGGCGCCGGTGAGCCGGATCAGCCAGTACGCGGATCAGGCTTTGTCCGCCGCGGATATGGGGACCGGGGCGGGCTCGGCCCTGCCGGCCGCGCCCCCCGCTCCGCCGGCGGCGGTGACCGCCGGCCCCCCCGATATGGCGGTCGAGGAGCCCGCTCCAGCAGTTCGGCCGTCGGCTGGTGAGGCCCCGTCGCCCCCGTCCGACCCCTTCGAGACAGTTCGAACCATGGAGGCCGAAGCGTCCCCGGCGGCCCCGGAGACGGGCTACACGATCCAGATCGCGGCCTACCGCGCCGAGGCCCCGGCCCAAGACTATGCGGCGAAGCTCGAGGACCGGGGCTGGGAGCCGTACATTGTTTCCGAATCGACCGACGGAGAGACCTGGCATTATGTGCGGATGGGACGGTTTGCCCGGGGGACCATGGCGGCGGCCCGGAAAGCGGCGGCCGGGTTTGAAAAGGCGGAAGGCATGGATGTGATCATCGTCAACTATGGCCCCGAGGGGGAGGCTCCATGAGTCTGACCCCCAAAATTCCCCCGGCCCCGAAGGTTCCCAAGGCGCCCAAGGTCCCCGGTGCCGCGGAGGCGGGCAAGGCGGCGGGCGCGTTAAAGGGAGCCGGCCGGAAGGCCGGAGCCCGGTCCTTTCTCCGGATCTTCAAGCCGTTGCTCCTGGTCCTGGTCCTGGGGATCGCGGCGGCTCTGGTTTACTACTTCGTCCCGATCCGGGTGACGGTGGCCGGATTCGGGGTGGCGCTCCGGCTGTATTGCCTGATCCTTCTGGGGGTGATCGCCGGGATCGTGGTCCTGATGGTCCTCGTCCGGTTGCTCAATTTTTTCCTCCAGCGCCGTCGGCTGAAGCAGCAGGCCCGGCAGGCGGAAGGGGAAGAAACCGCCCGGATCACCGAAACGCTCCTGGCCCGGTGGGAGGTGGTGGAAGGCCTCCACAAGTCGGCCGGAGTGGGGCTCTACGACATGCCCTGGTACCTGATCGTGGGGGACCACCGGGCTGATACGGCCGCCCTCCTGGACGCGGCCGGGCTGGCCATGCCGGACCCCGACAAGGTGGACGCCCTGGCGGATGATCCGGACGCCATCGACCGCTGGGTCTTCACTGAGGATGCGGTTTTCATCGACACCACCCATCGGGGGGGGAAAGCCGGGGATGACCCGGATGAGGCCGAGCTGGATGCCCTGTTGCATCTGCTGGCGGAAAAGCGGCACCGCTGCCCGATCAACGGGGTGATTCTCACGGTGTCGGCTCACACCCTGGCGGTTACGGCGGAGCCTCAGCGGCGGGACGCGGCCTCGGCCCATCAGCACACCCTGCGCCGGATCACCGATGTGCTTCAGGTCCGGGTCCCGGTCTATACCGTGGTCACTTCCATGGAGCGGATTCTCGGATTCTCGGAGTTCTTCGGGGATTTGAAGGACCGGGATCGGGAGCAGATTTTCGGCTGGTCCGACCCGCATCCGCCGGATGCCGGGTTTTCGCCCCGGGACGCGGAAGCGGCCCTGGATGACCTGGTTGCCCGTTTGAACGCTCAGCGCTTTGTCCGGGGAGCCGCCGCCGTCTCGACGGAGGCGGCCAACCGGGCCGCCTTTTTCCCCGAGGAGATGGCCGGGCTCAAGGTGGGAGTGGCCGATTTCGTCAAGTCGATCTTTGCCCGGAGCCGGTTCGAGGCGCCCTTGATCTGCCGGGGGGTTTACTTCGTGGGCGGTCGGGACCTGTCGGCGCCGGTGTCGGTCCAGGGCGCGTCCCTGGTGCCCCCGGCGGTCCTGGAAACCCTGGTGGGGGGAGAGGAGCTTCCCGGTCTCCGCCGCCCGATCTTCATCAAAGACCTCTTTCACCGGAAAATCTTCCGGGAGCCGGGGCTGGCCGGTCGGCCACCGACGGTCTCCCGGAAAAACCGGAAAATCCTGCTGGCCTCGGCCATCCTTCTGGGCGGGACCCTCGTCCTGGGCGGGGGCTACATCTGGCGGTATTACCAGGAGACGGTCTCCACGATCGGCGGGATCGAGGCGGACCTGGCCCAGGCCCGGACGGTCCTGGCGGTTCGGGCTTCCTCCGAGGACACCTTTTCCCTCTGTGTCCGGCTGGCCAACCACAAGGAGCAGCTTCGGCGGATCGGGTGGCTCCGCCGAGTGCTGGGGCTGGGGCGCTACGAGTCGCTGGTCCGGAAAGTGGGAGGGGTTCACCGCGCCGTCTTCCAGGAGACCCAGTTGTCCCGGATCATCGAGACGGTCGAGTACCGGCTGGTCCAGTGGGAGATGAACCGGCCCCTGGGGACCTCTGGGTTTCTTCCGTTCGCGGAGGCTCTCACCGAATACATCCGCTGGGCCAATGGGGAGCGCTTGACGCCGTCGGTCCGGACCATCGAGCCTTTTATCAATTTCCTCCGCTTTCCCCAGAATGCCCGGTACCCTTATCTCCGCCAGTTCGAGGTGTACCTGGATGAAGGCGGGGTCGGCGGCGAGCTGGTGGACCCATCCGCCGAGGAGATCATCCAGAAGGCCCTGGGGACGGTGCGCACCTACCTTCAGCCGACCATCCAGGCGGTGGACGGGGACAGCGAGGAGCTCACCGAATCCCAATGGTGGCTCAAGCTGGCGGTGCTGATCAAGGACATTCACAACAATTACCGATCCCTGCTGGCGACTGACATCCCGGCCCCCGTGACCCCCGCCGACGAAATGGCCACCCGTTACGGGGCGGCCATCAACTATCTCCATGAAGTCCTCCTCCATGACCGGTACCTCCGGCACCACCTCGAGGCCGGCCAGTATCATCGGGTCACCTGGTTGAACCCGGACCGGATTTACTCGGACTTGGCCTCGGCGGTCCGGGGGATGCCTCGATTGGAGAGCCAGGTGGATAAGGATCGGCTGATCGTCACCGGAGACTACCGGCAACGGGTGGTGAATCCGGTTCGGGAACTGTTGCCGGTGGTGAATATGCTCTCCGAGTACCCGTCGGAAACCTGGCTCGGGGACGTCCTGTCGAAGCCGTTGGGGCCCGAGCAGCAGGGGATCGCCCATGATTTCGGCATCGGCAACATGGTCTTCCGCCTTCTGAATCAACTGGCGGAGTTTCACAAGAACACGGATCAGTATGGCGATGCCTGGGAGAACTGGAAGAATAAGAATTTGCCGGATCGGGTCACCGCCGATAACTATGAGACTCCGCCGCTCCGCCAGGAGCAGTTTAATAAGCTGAGCCAGAAGATCGACTACCAGGTCGGCCTGCTCCAGGATGTCGTGGCCCCGAAGGCCGACGAGGGGGCTCCTCCGGCTGCCGGCAACGCCCCTCTGGATGGCGAGGACGACCAGCGGGAAGAGGAGCGGAAAATGGCCGTGGCCTCCTTCTGGCGGGTCCGGGACCTCCTCGACGCGGCCACCGGATGGCATAAGGTTCAGCATCGGGTCAAGATGAACAACCAGAGCCTCTATCTCAACGAGGTCTATCAGCGGGGCGAATTCCGCCAGGGCATCCCGACGGTGGACCGTTGGCCGGCCATCAAGAGCATCGGGGTCTTTCAATCCGGCGACGGGGTGGTGCTGGTGGAACCGGTGGACCGGTTCCTCTCTCAATGGATGGGGGACATCCCTCCGGCCATCCGGTCGCTGGCCGACGTCGAGGGGGAAATCCCCCACTATCCGGAGCTGGCCTTTTTCGAAAACCTTATGAAGGAGGTGATGACTTTCCAGAAAATGCACTTACAGGCCCTTCGGTCGGCCGGCAACGATTTTGCCGAGTGCGTCCACCGGATGGATGCCGACCCGGCTCTGGCCTGGCAGGTCCTCCGGGAGTCTTCGGCTACCGACGACCCCACCAATCAGCCGGTGAGCTGGAAGCGCCTATTGAGTTTCAGCAGCTTCAAAAAAGGGGCGGAGATTCAGAGCGGGCCGATCTGCCGGCGGATCACCGAGCAGCTCGTGGACATCGAGTCCCACGTTTTTCAGGTTTACCGGACCGCCCTGCTGGACGCCCACCAGCGGATGCTGACCCGGCTCACCCAAAAGTACCAGGAGATGGACATGGGTGAGCGGTTCCCCTTCCGGGTGGACGGTCCCCAGGTGGACGGAACCACGCTGCTCCGGATGCTGGGCGAGATCACCGGCCTCCAGAAGCGCTTCGAGCTCGACGCGGGCCAGGCGGGAGGGGAGACGGCCGAGGCCGAACCGGCCCCCCTTTCCCGGATTTCCCGGGAGATCATCCAGGAGATGACCCGGGGGGGCGTGAACGAGTTCTATCGGGACTTCAGCCGGTTCGGGGCCTATCTTTACGACGGGCGTCAGCCCCGGACCCACGCGGTCAAGGCATCGGTGATCCCGGGCCAGGTGGGAACCCATTTCCACTGGCTCCGCCTGGTTTTCCGCAACGGGGACCGGGTGGACTTGAACGTTTACGGCGACCCGGTGGTCGAGCTGACGTTGACGCCGGAAACCGGGTCGGTTACCCTCCATGGCCTCGACGCGGCCCGGGTGCCCCAGGCGTCGGTGGTGGTGGCCGAGGGCGATCTGTCCTTTCTCCAGATGCTCTACCGCTTCGGCGAGCCCACCGATCCGGGCCGGACGGCCTGGGAGACGGAGATCAAAATCCCCATGAGCGTCAACCCCGCCTTTGTGGTCCGGGCCGGGATGAAGTGGCGATTCGAGGAAGGGCTCCCGCCCATGCCGAACTGGGAAGACTTCACGGGCGGGTTGAGCCCATGATCCGCCGGTGGTATGGTCTTCCCCTGGGGGCGGTTATCCTGACGCTGCTCCTGACCGCCTGCGGAGGCCGGGAAACGCCTCCCCTTCGCTGGCCGGGGGTTCGGTTCTGCACGGCCGAGGCTGGAGCGGTGGAAGGGGCTTTGTTTTATGTCCGGGCGGCCGCCGAAGGGGCGGCGGTCCACGGCCAACTGATCTTTAACGATCTCCCCGGATGGCAAACCGCTACCCCGGTCCCGTCGGTCGCCTACGGGCCGAAGCGGACGGCGGGCGGAGCTTCCGTCCCGTCGTTTCACGCTTACTGGACCGGGGATCGTCGGACCTTATGCAAGGTCGCGGCCTGGCTGATGGTCGAGGGCTCGCCGGACGGGCCCCTGACCCCGGACAAGCTCCGGCTGACCTACCGGAACCCGGATCTGGGCGACAACGTCATCCTGGGAGCGGGGCCGACGGCCGACGCGGCGTTTTTCACGGCAACCTACGACCAGACCGAGCTGACCGTCAGCCGGGTGGAGATCGTCGAGCGGGCGGGGCTCGGGATTCAGCACGGGATTGTCATCCATTCGGCTTTTCCCGAGGCCGCCGGGGCTGAGGAGTCATAGAGGCGATCATTGATGCGTGATCCGATCCGATATCTGGCCGGCCTGTTGCTCCTTGCGGCGCTGGTCGGGGGATGCAGCAGCGGCGTGGAGGAAAAAACGGTCGAGGAAGCCAGCCTGACCCTCACCCTGACCGATCCGGACAGCGGCGAGGCGATCACCAATATCTCGAAGGAGACGCCGGGGCTTCTGACCGCCACGGTGGCCGACCTGAACGGAACCCCGGTGACCAACGGGACGATCCGGTTCTCGACGGACTCGGCCGGGGTCATCTCCCCGAAGGCCGGCACGGCCCTCACCGACGAAAACGGCCAGGCTTGGGTCCGGCTGACCGCCGGGGCGACCGAGGGAGTGGGGACCGCCACCGCCGGCTACGGGGACGCGGCCGATTCGGTCCAGTTCTACAGCGCCGGAGACGACCCCAATTATCAACTCTCCCTGGAGCTTTTGGACGCCGCGACCGGAGAAGCGGCCGTGATCCTCACCGAATCGGTCCAGGCCCAACTGGTGGCCACCCTGATCGATCTGGACGCCGAGGCGAAAGAGACGAATGAATCAGGCGGGGGCGAAGACGGAGCGGCGTCAACGGCCGGCGCGCCGGTGGCCGGGGCGGAAGTGACCTTTTCCGCCACCGCCGGGGAGCTTTCCCCCGACCCGGCGGTGGCCGTTACCGACGCCAACGGCGAGGCCGCCGTCTTTCTGGCCCCCGGGTCGGTTCCCGGAGCCGGGGTGGCCACCGCTCGGTATGACGCCCTCTCCGACAGCCTGAGCTATTATATTGACGTGGCCGAAGAGTCCCTGAGCCTTTCGGTCTCGCTGGTGGACCCGGAGACCGGGGAGCCGGCCGACCGGATATCCGATGCCGCTCCGGCCACCGTAACCGCCACCCTTATTGACGAGGCGGACGAGCCGGTGGCCGGGAAGGTGATCAGCTTTTCCGCCACCGCCGGGCGGATTCTGCCGGAGTCCGGAACCGCCGTTACCGATGCCGACGGCCAGGCCTCGGTTTTTCTGGTGGCCGGTGATGTCCCGGCGGCCGGGGTGGTGACGGCGGCCTTCGAGGGGATTTCGGACCACCTGAGCTACTATGTGGATGTGGCCGAGGAGTCCCTGACCCTCTCGCTGGTGCTCCTGGATACCACCACCGGCGAGGAGACCACCGTGATCCCCACCGACGCCCCGGCCAACGTGGTGGTGACCCTCACCGACGAAAACGGGCTGGTGGTGCCCGGCGAAGAGGTCCAGGTGACGGCGAGCCTCGGCCAGCTCCTGCCGGCTGATGGAGTGGCGACGACCGGGAGCGACGGGACCGCATCGGTTTTCCTGTTGGCCGGTTCCCAGAGCGGGGCCGGGGTCGTCACCGCCACCTCCGGGACGGCATCGGACCGCGCCAGCTATTACATCGAGCCCGAGGTGGCGGCGGTGCCCAACGTCCTGACCCTCCAGCTCCTCGACCCGGCCACCGGCGAGCCGGTGAGCGTCATCAGCGCCGATACGCCCATGAAAGCCGCGGCGACCCTCACCGACGCGGAAGGGGCCCCGGTGGCCGAGGCTATTGTCTCCTTTTCGGCCACCCTGGGGTTTCTCCAGCCGAGCAGCGGCCAGTCGGTCACCGGCAGCGAAGGGACGGCGGCGGCTTTTCTCCTGCCGGGGACGGCCCAGGGCACCGGGGTCCTGTCGGCATCGACGGACGGGGCGTCGGACCAGATCACTTACTATGTGGACACCCGGGTCGAGTCGGTGACGGTGAGTCTTTCCCTGACCGACCCTCAGACCGGGGACGAGATCGACACCGTCACGGCTGATCGGCCCGGTCAGGTCACCGCCATCCTCTCCGATACCCTGGGAAACCCCGTGTCCGGGGCGACGGTGAGCTTCCAGACCACCCTCGGGACCCTGACGCCGGACGATGACCCGACCGATACCGTGGCCCAGGCGATAACCGACTACGACGGGGCGGCCCGCCTTTACATCGAGGTGCCGGCGGATGCCACCGGGATCGGGATCATCACGGCTCAATACGAGGACTACAGCGACGGGCTGTGGTTCGAGACCGACGAATAGGACCGACGCACACGGATGAAATCGAAGGATAACGCTCTCCGCCGGGCCCAAAACCAGCGAATCACCCGACGGCTCTCCGAGGCGGGACTCTGGCTGGCCGCCGAGGCCCACGGCGCCGAGATTCCCCCCGAGGAGCAGTCGGCGGTGGACACCGCCATCACCTCGGAGTCGGAGATCCTCGACAAGATCCTCCGGATCGCGGAGATCACCGAGGATTCGCTGCTGGCCGAGCGGGCCCGGCAGCGGATGAAGTACACCGGCCTCAAGCGGGACCTCTCCCCGGCGGTAGCCGGGGTCCTCGACATCTACACGGAACGGTTTTATTCCTTCTGGGACGAGGGCAAGCAGATTTTCATTCAGTCGGAGATGACCGACTTTCCGGAGTGGTACAACCGGGCGGTTGACGGGATGGAGGCGATCTTCACCCCCCAGGACATGGAAACCATCCTGGCCATGTCCTGTGGCAAGGAGCAGATGAAGCGGGCCCCCCTCCTGCGGCGACTCCTGGGGACCGTGGCCGATACGGAGACCATCCGGATCGGCTACCTCTACCCCATCCGGGAGACCGCCTTCGAGATCTTCACCGACCTGCTCACCAAGCTCAAGGAGCTGCTTCTGATCCGGGAGCTCCACGACACGGCCTTCCAACTCGGGGAACACCCCGAGGAGCTGATCCCTTACGTCTGGGCCAATATCCTGAAGTGTCACCTCAACGCCAACCTCCCGGAAGCCCTGGCCCAGATCAACATGCTCGCCTACATCCACTGCGCCGCTCAGCAGACGGAGAGCAAGATCACCGGGAGCGACGCCTACACCAAGCTCAAAAAGGAGTTCGTCCTCTTCAACCGGGAGACCCAGAGGGCCTGGCCCAACGAGGTCCGGAAGCTCTTTCTGGACCCGGCCATCGTCGAGGCCCTGAGCCGGTACCGCTTTACTCACGGCCTCCTGGCCCTCAACGCGGACATGGCCTTCCGGTACGCCGACCGGGGAGAGAGCGGGTTCATCGATGAGCGTGAGGAGGATGACATCGTCTTTAACGGCCTGATCCTGACCCGGGCCGGCTACGTCAAGTCCTCCGGCTTTGACGACGGACCGATTAAAAACCAGTTCCTGAGAGACGTCAGCAACTTCCGGAGCCTGATCGCCGGGGGCCGGTCCCTGGATATCTCCGCCCATTTCCACTGGCACCGGCGAATCCGGCACCGCCGAAAGGACCTGGCGGACCGGCTGGACGGGATCATCGGAGAGATCGACTCCATCCGGGAGGCCATCTCGGCCGACGCGGCGGAGATGGACGCCCTTGCCGCCCGGATCGGCGCCGGATCGGGCGGGGGCGGCCGGCTGGCGGGGCTTTTGAAAAAGCGGGATGCCTCGGCCGGGGAGACCGGAAAGCGTCTCGCCGAACTCGTCGAGGGGGAGCGGGGACGGCTCGAGCGGCTGGACGAGGTCGGGCGATTTCTGGAGGAAATGCGGGCCTTCATCGACGACATCAATCGGGTGCTGGCCTGATGGGTTCCGGAGCCACGCCGGCCGCCGCCCGGTGTTCAAACCATTGGACCCGGCGGCTCGGCCGACGGGGGGTGGCAATCGCGGCCGCCCTGATGGCGGCCTCCTGTGGACTGTTCTCCCCGGACATCCCCCCGCCGCCCCGGAGCGACACCGAGGTGATCTGGTTCAAGACGGACCGGCGGATCAACGACGGGATGCTCCTCCCGGCGGAGATCATCTACGTCACCGCGGACCGGGAGGTGGCGTCGTTGATCGAGATCGGCCCCGACGCCTGGTTCAATTCCCCGGAGCGGGACAAATGGCCCCATAAAACGCCGCTGATGTTTCGAAACGGCCAGGACCTCCGCTACCGCCTGACGGAAAAGCCCCCCGAGACCCATTCCGTGGTGGTCTTCTTCTCCTTTTACGGAGTAGAAGCGCCCGAGGTTCAGCAGGTGATCCTCGGCCCCGATGAAGGCCGGGAAGCGGTGATCTGGATCGGGGCCCATGCGGTTTACCATTAGCGACCGGTATGTCAGGCATCCCATGAGACCAAGCTTCCATCGATTCTGGACGATTCTTCTTTGCTGGCTTCCGCTGGCCGCCGGGTGCGCGTCCACGGATAACACCGAGGCCGATTTCGGCCGGGTTCCCACCCGGACGATCACCTTTTCCTGCGACCGCCAGATCAATCAGGGCCAGCTTCTGCCCGTGGACATCATCTACGTGGCCCGCTACCATCTCCCGGGAGCCGTGATTTCCATCGGGCCGGACCACTGGTTCGATCACATCGAACGGGAGAGATGGGAGCAGCGCCAGACCCTCAGCCTGAGCGGGGAATCCGAAAAGACGGTGACCCTCAACCCCCTCTGGCTCAAAGAAACCCGGTTTCTGATTGTTTATGCCGATTTCAAGGACGTCTCCGCCCCCTATCCCCAGCAGATCGTCCTGGACGAGACCGCCGACAAAAAGGTCCGGATCATGGTGATGCCCCGGTCCCTGGCATTAGGAGAATTCGAGGCCCCCTGGTATTTCCCCTGCCTGGGGTGGTTTTAGATCCGGGGGGTGTGGGGGAGAAAGCAAAAACTCTCTGAATCACCTGTTTGTTATTACAGTGTATATTCCTAAAATGCCGAAATGGAAAAACCCCCGCGTCAGAAATCGGTAGATAAATGAGGTGGCAATGAGTGAATATAGTGACTGCTATTATTGCAATGGGATGGTAAAAGAACAAAAGATTTCTCGTGAAATTTGGTGGAAAGGAAATCTTTTTATTTTTGAGAATGTCCCCGTGGGAGTATGCATCCAATGCGGTGAAAAGGTAATAAAACCGAAAACGGCAAAGCATATTGATTACATGCTTAAGATGAAAACGGAACCTCGGAAAATGATAAAGGTCCCGGTATTTGAATATGGTTTAAAACCGGTATAAACCCACATAAAAAGTTGAGTGGGAGCATGGTACGATCAGCGTAGTTTCACCCGAGGGGTTGATCCTTCTGAAGTCATTTCGAAGCAGCGGTCGGGATC
>CAZWGY010000023.1:0-21279 GCA_964633575.1 uncultured Desulfobacteraceae bacterium | reverse complement strand
CTCAGCACTAATGCCTTTTCACGATAAGCTTCAGGGTGCCCATCTATTTTCTGAATGGCCTTTTCCACGGTCTTCCGACTTCGGCTGAGTTTTCCTTGACAAACTATCGGGAGCGGTGAAATATGCCCTAGAATTTGACGGGGATTGCCTTTTCCTGGTGCCAGTCGATAACGCCTAAATGATACAAAAACGTGAGGCCCACCGTGAGAATCCTTACCAAGCTGAAAAAATTGAGGGTAAAACTTTTAATTGGCTTTCTGATCGTCGCCGTGGTCCCCAATGTTTTACTTGGCGTCAGCGCCTGGGTCAAATTCAATGAAGCGCTGAAAAAGCAGGTTTACAGCCAGCTTGAAAGCGTCCGGGAAATCAAAAAGGTCCAAATCAAGGATTATTTCGACGCCCGCCGGGATGACATGGATGTCTTGATCGAGGCGGTCTCCACCCTCCGGACCGAGGCCATCAACAAGCTTACGGCGGTTCGGGAAATCAAGAAAAACCAGATCGAGCGGTTTTTTTACGAACGGCTCGGCGATGTCAGGGTCCTGGCGGACAGTCCGTTTATTCATCAGGCGCTGGCGGATCTGTCCGTTGCCTACGAAGCGGGGGGCGGGTTCGCCGGTGGGCGGTTCAGGGGCCATAACGATGAAAAATACGACGCCCCGTCTTTGTATCGGGAAATCCATGACCAGTATTTTCCGAAGCTCAAGTTCTACATGGAGCAATACAACTATTACGATCTCTTCCTGATGAACGGCGATCGCGGCGACATCTGTTTCACGGTGATGAAGGAGTCGGATTTCGGGCAGCGGACCCGAGAGATCGACGCCGGATCACTTCGAGACGCCTGGCGAATCGCCGCCACCCAGGGCCGGGCGGCCATTTCGGACACCAAGCCCTACGCGCCGTCCGCCGGGGCGCCCGCTCAGTTCGTGGCCGCTCCCATCACGGAAAACGGGATCGTCATCGGCGTGGTGGCTCTCCAGATCTCCATTGACGCCATAAACGAGATCATGGGTGAGCGCGCCGGCTTAGGGGAAACCGGAGAGACGTATCTTGTGGGTCCGGACGGACTCATGCGGTCGGACGCCGTCCTGGACCCGGTCAATCGTAACGTGGTCGCGTCCTTCAAGGACCCGGCCCGGGGGCGCGTCGATACGGCGGCCGCTCGGGAAGCCGCCGAAGGCAACACCGGGGCGAAGGTCATCGTCAGCTATTCGGGCCGGCGGGTCCTGTCCGCCTATGCGCCGGTCCGGTTTGGCGACATCACCTGGGGACTGATCACCGAGACGGACATCGCCGAGGCCTTCTGTCCCACAAACGGGGCGGGGAAGTTTTTTTTCGCCCGGTATCGGGAGCTTTACGGCTACTATGATCTGTTTTTGATCAACCCTGACGGGTACTGCTTCTACACGGTCATCCAGGAGCCCGATTACCAGACCAACCTGATAAACGGCCCCTATGCCGACTCCAATCTCGGCCGGCTGACCCAAAAGGTCCTCGACACCGGGACCTTCGGCTTCGCGGATTTCGAGCCTTATGCCCCGAGCAACGGCGACCCCGCCGCGTTCATTGCTCAACCGATGGTCCGCGAGGGCGACATCGAGGTGGTGGTGGCCCTCCAGATCCCCCTGGACGCCATCAACGGGATCATGAACCAGCGGGCCGGTTTGGGGAAGACCGGCGAGACCTACCTGGTGGGACGGGACAAGCTCATGCGATCCGACGCCTACCTGGATTCCAATAATTTCTCCGTTCAATCGTCTTTCGCGGACCCGGAACGGAACCAGGTCGATACGGCCGCCAGCCGGAAGGCCTTAGAGGGGCGGACCGGTCAGGAGGCCGCCGTCAACTATAAGGACGACGCCGTGCTCTCCTCTTACAGCCCGATCAAGGTCTGGACCGCCGACTGGGCCTTGATTGCTGAAAAAGGCCGATCCGAGGCATTTGCCATTCTCAGGGACATGAAAACCCTGGTGGGGGCGCTGGCGGTGTTTTCGCTACTGTTAATCATCGTCGTGGCCATGGTCGCCATCCGCGTTATCGTCAAACCCATCCGGCAGGTGGTGGAGCAGTTCAAAATGCTGGCCGCCGGGGAAGGGGACCTCACCCAACGGGTGGATCTGGACGGGATCGACTGCTCCCGGATCATGGGATGCGGGAAAACCGATTGCCGGAGCTACGGGAGAAAGGCCCATTGCTGGTATGAAGCCGGCAGTTTCGCGGTCGAGGTCCAGTGCCCCAAAATTCTTTCGGGGGCGTACACATCGTGTGAGGAATGCGAGGCGGTTTACCATCAAGTCGTCAACGACGAGGTCACGGCCCTGGCGTCTTATTTAAACGCCTTTATGAACAAGCTCCAGGAAATGGTGAAGGCCGTGGTCAACGGCGTGGAAATCATGTCCAAATCCTCGGATGACCTGTCCGCCATTTCGGAACGGATGGCGGGGCGGGCGACCACCATGGCCGGCAAAGCCAACAACGTGGCCGCGGCCGCCGAGGAGATGAGCGCGAACATGAATTCCGTGGCGGCGGCCAGTGAGGAAGCCTCCACCAATGTCAAGATGGTGGCCACCGCCGCCGAGGAGATGGCGACCACCATCAATGAGATCGCCCGGAATTCGGAAAAGGCCCGGGATATCTCCAGCGACGCCGTTTCCCAGGGCAAGCGGGCGTCGGACAAGGTGAACACCCTGGGTCACGCGGCCAGTGAAATCGGCAAAGTCACGGAGGTGATCACGGAGATTTCCGAGCAGACCAACCTCCTGGCCTTAAACGCCACCATCGAAGCGGCCCGGGCCGGGGAGGCCGGCAAGGGCTTTGCCGTGGTCGCCAACGAAATCAAGGAGCTGGCCCGGCAGACCCCCGAGGCCACCCAGGACATCAAAAACAAGATCGAGGACATCCAGCATTCCACCACGGAAACGGTCAAGGAGATCCGCCAGATTTCGGATGTGATCGACAAGGTCAACGAGATCGTCTCCGTCATCGCCACGGCCGTGGAGGAGCAGAGCGTCACCACCCGGGAGATCGCGGGCAATGTGGCCAATGCGTCCCTGGGCATCGAGGAGGTGAATCACAACGTGGCTCAGAGCTCGTCCGTGGCCGAGGACATCGCCGGGGACATCTCGGACCTCAATGGGTCCGCCGCCGAGATCTCCGAGAGCATCTCCAGGGTCAACGAGAACGCTGATGATCTGTCCCGGCTGGCCGCCCGGCTCAAGGAGCGGGTTAACAAGTTTACGGTGTGAGGATGAGCATTCAAACCAAGATGATCCTGGGCATTGTCGCGGGGCTTCTGGCGTTCGGCGTGAGCGTCGGCGTCACCCTCCGCGTCGTGATTGCCGATTACGGCGAGGACGAAATCCAACGGATCCGCGGAGACGAGCTGGCCAAGATCCGCCGGAATTTAAAGCATTACGTTGATCTCGCCCATGCCGTCGTGGAATCTCAATACCGGAATCTTCCGGGTCCGGACATGCCCGGCGCTCAAGAGGCCCGGCACCGGCTGGCAACGCTTGTCGGTGATATGCGGTACAGCGATGCCGGCTATTTCTGGATCAACGACACCGGGAAGCCGATTCCCACGATGATCATGCATCCGACCGTTCCGGAGCTGGACGGACAGCGGCTCGACGATCCGAAGTTCAACTGCGCGATGGGGAAGCAGCAGAACCTCTTCCAGGCCATGGTGGAGGCCGTCGACAAACAGGGAGAGGGATATGTTGATTATCTGTGGCCGAAACCGACGGCGGACGGCCTGACGGAAGAGCAGCCGAAGCTCTCCTACGTCCGGTTGTTCGGACCACTGGGCTGGGTGATCGGCACCGGGGCATACCTCGATGACATCGACACGGCCATCGCCGCCAAATCGGAAACCCTGAAGGAGACCATACGGTCCGTCTATATGGTGATCCTCGGCGTGTCGGCGGCCGTCTTTCTGGTGCTCCTGGGCGTCGGCTATTATCTGACCGACCGCTTTTTCGTCCGGAAGATCAACCGCGCGGTCTCGTTTGCCGGGACTATCGCCAGTGGCGATCTGAGCCAGTCCCTGTCCATCCACCAGAATGATGAGATCGGGACCCTGGCGCGCTCCCTGAACGACATGAGCTCCCGGCTCCGTGAAATGGTCAAGGCCATGATCAGCGGCGTCGGGGTCGTAACGGCGGCGTCGGCGGACCTCTCCGCCATTGCCGAGGGGATTGCCGATGGATCGGCCGGCGTGACCGGGAAAGCCAACGCCGTCGCCGCGGCCGCCGAGGAGCTGAGTGTCAGCATGGGCTCAGTGGCGGCCGCCAGCGAGGAAGCCTCGACCAATGTCAAAATGGTGGCCACCGCCACCGAAGAAATGGCGGCGACGGTGGACGACATCGCCCGGAATTCGGAAACGGCCCGCTCCATTGCCGCTGAAGCGGTCGAAGGAAGCAACAGCACGTCGGCCAAGGTGAACCGGCTCGGCCAGGCCGTGGATGAAATCGGCCAGGTGACGGAGCTCATCACGGAGATTTCCGAGCAGACCAACCTTCTGGCGTTAAACGCCACCATCGAGGCGGCCCGGGCCGGGGAGGCCGGCAAGGGCTTTGCCGTGGTGGCCAATGAGATCAAGGAGCTGGCCCGCCAGACCCCCGAGGCCACCCAGGATATCAAGAACAAGATCGACAATATCCAGACCTCGATGGCGGAGACCGTCCGGGAGATCGGCGGGATCTCCGAAGTGATCGAACGGGTGGATGACATCGTCTCCGGCATTGCCACGGCCGTGGAAGAGCAGAGCGTCGTCACCCGGGAAATCGCCGGCAATGTGGCCAATGCCTCCCTGGGCATCGAAGCGGTGGACCGCAACGTGGCCCAGAGTGCATCCGTTGCCGGGGATGTGGCCGGTGAGATTTCGGCGCTGAACACGGCGGTATCGGAGATGTCCAATAGCGTCATCCATATCAAAACCAATGCCGGGAGCCTGTCCCGGCTGGCCGCCCAACTCAAGGAGCAGGCGGACCGGTTCAAGGTCTGACCGGCCCCCTAAATGAGCAAACCCAACAAGGAGGATATCATGGCTAAAATTGCTTGGATAATGGTTTTCATAATGATCCGCGGGGTCGCCGCAAACGCGCTGGCCGGCGAAAACGCCACGCCCGGGCAGGTCGTTGAAAAAGTCAGGGAAGCCGCCGCGTTTCTGGAATCCGCCGGGGAGAAGGGACTCGAGGCGTTCATGGACAAAACCGGCCCGTGGGTCTGGAAGGATACCTACGTTTTCGTCCTGAACTGCGAAAAAGGCGTCAACGCCGCCCACCCCATCAAACCGCAAATGGCGGGAATGAGGCAAATTGGGCTCCGGGACACCAATGGGAAGCTCTTCTTCGCGGAATTCTGCAACCTGGCCAAAAAGCCGAAAGGCGGCTGGGTGGACTATATGTGGCCCAAGGTCGGGGAGAAAACCCCCTCCCGGAAAATCACCTATGTCATTCAGGTTCCGGGGACTCCATATCAGGTCGGTGCCGGAATTTATGAAACGAACATACCCATGGCCGATCTGGAAAAGCTGCTCGATTGACATTGCTGATATGAAAATCGCATACAAAATCGGGATATTGATTGGTATCGGCGTTGCCATGGTGATCATTCAGTTCGGCGTCAACAGCTATTTCAACGCCAGGATCGCGGCCGGCAATGCCGTTCTTTTGGACCTTGACGAGCTGAACAAGCTGATCTTAAACGGCGTCATCGCGGAAAAAGAGCTCCTCCACAGCCACAGCGCCAGTGACGGTCAAAAGGTGAAGCACTTCTTCAGAAAAGCCAATGAATCCATCGACAAGATGATGGACATCGATGGCTTTGAGGTGGAAGCCCATCTGGGGCCGATGAGCGAGCATCTCGCCGCTTATCTGTCCGCTTTCGATACGCTTTTAAAAACCATCGGCGATCTTGACGCCGGCGCCAATCAGCTCAAAAACGCCCTGTTTGCATTCAACGAACGGGCGATCGGAGTGGTGGAAAAGGCGCGGTCGGATATTGGGATGGCCATGATCAATGTCGAGCCCGTCGATGAAAATATCCGGAGCATCTCCGACGCCGCCAGGAACATGCGGCTCTGGATGAATGAGGTCAATCAGGCGATCAATCGGAAGCTGTTCCTTGACCAGGACGCCGACGCCTACACCCAGGGCATGGCCGGTATCCTTGACGCCCTGAAAACCGAAAAGAGCAATGCCGAAATCCTCCTGCCGTACCTGGGGAACCCGCCATACAGCCCATTCCTCCGCGAGGCGATCCGGCTGATCGGCGCCATTCCGTCTGAGAGCGAAAAAATCCTCAAGATCTGGAAGGAGAAAACCGGCATTGAGCAGCAGCTTGATCAAACCCGGAGCCGGATCCATGAAACCAGGGAGGCCCTGATCACGGAAAGCCGGTCCGAAATCCACGAATGGCGGAACAAGCTGTTTAAAATCAAGCTGATCGCGTTTGTTTCGCTGGTCGCCCTCTATCTTCTGATCGGCTACTATTTCCTCCGGTCCATCACCCGACCGTTTAAAACCATTGACGCATTTACCATGAACATCGCCAACGGCGATCTGACCGGGGCCCTGCGAATCCATCAAAAAGACGAGGTGGGCGAGCTGGCCGCGTCCCTGAATACCATGAGCGCCCGGCTTCGGGAAATGGTCAAAGCCATGACCAGCGGCGTCGGGGTCGTCACGACGGCTTCGGCGGACCTCTCCGCCATTGCCGAGGGCATGGCCGGGGGAGCCGCTGGCATGACGGAGAAAGCCAACACCGTCGCCGCCGCCGCTGAAGAAATGAGCGTGAGCATGGCCTCCGTGGCCGCCGCCAGCGAGGAAGCCTCGACCAATGTCAAAATGGTGGCCACCGCCACCGAAGAAATGGCGGCGACGGTGGACGACATCGCCCGGCATTCGGAAATGGGCCGCTCCATTGCCGCTGAAGCGGTCGATGGGAGCAACAGCGCGTCGGCCAAAGTGCATCGGCTCGGCCAGGCCGTGGATGAAATCGGCAAGGTCACCGAGGTCATCACGGAGATTTCCGAGCAGACCAACCTCCTGGCGTTGAACGCCACCATCGAGGCGGCCCGGGCCGGAGAGGCCGGCAAGGGCTTTGCCGTGGTCGCCAACGAAATCAAGGAGCTGGCCCGCCGGACCCCCGAAGCCACCCAGGACATCAAGAACAGGATCGACACCATCCAGACTTCGACGGCGGAAACCGTCCGGGAGATCGAGGGGATTACCGAGGTGATCCAGAAGGTGGACGACATCGTCTCCGGGATCGCCACGGCCGTCGAAGAGCAGAGCGTCGTGACCCGGGAGATCGCCGGCAACGTGGCCAACGCCTCCGCCGGCATCGAAGCGGTGAATCACAACGTGGCCCAGAGCGCCTCCGTTGCCGGAAACGTGGCCGGTGAGATCGCGGACCTGAACGCCTCGGTGTCGGAAATGTCCGATAATATCATCAATATCAAAACCAATGCCGAGGGCCTGTCCCGGCTGGCCGCCGAGCTCAAGGAGCAGGCGGACCGATTCAAGGTATGACCCGCCGGAGCCCCGGTGGGAGATAAAGAGGCGCACATGGAAAACCAGCCGGATGATATGATCCGCCTGTTCGTCGATGAGTCCCTCGAGCATCTGTCGGACATCGAAAACGAGCTGTTGGCCATCGAGCGGGGCGGGGCCGACATCGACGAAAACCTCGTCAACAAAGTCTATCGCGCCGCCCATTCCATCAAGGGCGGCGCGGGATTCATGGGGCTTGTCAACATCAAGAACCTGACCCATGAAATGGAAACCGTCCTGGGGATGATCCGGTCCCGGGAGATGGTTCCGGAATCATCCGTGGTCAATGTTCTCCTGCTGGCGGCCGATGCCCTGAGAAACCTCATCAACGACATCGACAACAGCGACGACGCGGATATCGGCGACCATCTGGCGGCCTTGACCGCCATCCCCCAAGGACCCGCCGATGATACCGCGAGCGCGGAAACCGAATCGAAGCCCGTCACCACCAGCGTCACCCTCTCCTTTCCCGGCGGACCCTGCCGCTTCACCATCGCCGAAGAAGACATTACCCAACTCCGGAGAGAGGGCAAATACCTCTATCTGATCGGAATTCACGGGATAACGGCCGATCCGCCGGCCGACGTGATGGACGACCTGAAGCAATGCGGAGAGCTCCTGGACATCAGGGAGAACAATGATTCCGGAAAATGCGATTTAGGCTTCATGTTCGCCTCGGTCTTAAAGCCCTCCGATGTCGCCGAGCTGATCGATCTTGAAAACGCCGTTATTTACACGGTGAGCGAAGATTATTCGGTCAAACCGACCCCGGCGACGTCCCCCAGGGACGCGGCAGGACCGGAAGCGGCCGGTGTGGCGGAAAGCCGACCGGCCGAAGTCCATGAGGCGCCTGATGCACCTGAGCCGGCCTCGACGCCTGATCCCCCGCCGCCCCGGAGGGACACCGCCGTTGCATTAGCCCCATTGGCGCCATCGGATGCCGCGCCGAGGACGGAACCGCCCATCGAGCCCATGAAGACCCAGGCGAGCCTCCGGGTCAATATCAAGCTCCTGGATTCACTCATGACCCTGGCCGGGGAGCTGGTTCTGAGCCGGAATCAGCTCCTCCAGTCGATCCTGAGAAACGACCGGCGGGCCCTGGAAATCTCCGGCCAGCGGATTGACCTGATCACCTCCGAGCTCCAGGAAGCGATCATGCACACCCGGATGCAACCGATCCGGAATATTTTTAACAAGTTTCCCCGGGTGATCCGGGACCTCGCGTTGACCCTCAACAAGCGGATCGAGCTGACCATGGAAGGCAAGGAGGTGGAGCTCGACAAGTCGATTATCGAAAACCTGAGCGATCCCATGACCCACCTGATCCGGAACGCGGCCGACCACGGGATCGAACCCCCGGAGGAACGGATCGAGCGGGGCAAGGACCCCGTGGGCAAGCTCAAGCTCAAAGCCTACCACGAGGCCGGCCAGGTCAACATCGAGATCATCGACGACGGCCGGGGAATCGACGGGGAGAAGATCGCCGGGTCCGCCGTGGCCAAGGGCCTTGCCGGCGAGGAGCTGGTCAGGGGGATGTCGCCCCGGGAAAAGGTGAACCTGATCTTTCTGCCGGGGTTTTCCATGTCCGATGAGATCACCGAAATCTCGGGCCGGGGCGTGGGCATGGACGTGGTCAAGACCAACCTCGACACCCTGGGCGGGCTGGTGGACATCGATTCCAAGCCCGGCAAGGGGACCACCATCCACATCAAGCTCCCCCTGACCCTGGCCATCATCCCCAGCCTCCTGGTCTCCGACGGCAATGAGCGCTACGCCATCCCCCAGGTCAACGTGGTGGAGCTGCTGCGGATTCCGCCGTTTCGGATCAAAGAGAAAATCGAGCGGGTCGGCGACGCTCGGGTGGTCCGCTTGAGGGACGAGCTGCTCCCCCTGGTCAGCTTGTCGGAAATGTTGGGGCTCGGCCCGGAAGCCATTGCCCGGCAACCGGACGCCCCGGCGGCTCCGGAGGATGGAGAGGGGCGGGGGATCAATGTCGTCGTGGTCTTCACGGGGATTTTCAAATACGGCATCATCGTGGATAAGCTCCATGATTCCGAGGAGATCGTGGTCAAACCCCTGGGGCGCCACCTGAGGGACTGCCGGGGATACGCCGGCGCCACCATCCTCGGCGACGGCCGGGTCGCCCTGATCCTCGACGTGGCCGACCTGGCCGCCAAGGCCGACCTGGCCACGCTGCCGGGGTCGGCCCGTGAATCGGAGCAAGCCGAAGTTGCTCCGGGCCGGGATGAGGAGCGCCAGACCCTCCTCCTGTTCCGGAATGCCGAAGAAAGCCGATTCGCCGTTCCCCTGGAGCTGGTGGAGCGGATCGAAAAGATCCGGTGCGAGGATATCGAGATCGCCGGGGGCCGCAGGGTCATCCGATTTGGGGATTACAGCATGCCGCTGTTCGACGTGGGGGAGGTGGCTCAGGTGCCGCCCTTCCAGCCCGGAACCCATGCCCTGGTCATCGTCTTTTTTGTCGCCGGTCTGGATATCGGCCTGCTGGCGGTCCAGCCCATCGACACCCTCAAGACATCCTTCCGCGTGGACGAGACCGCCCTGAAGCAACCGGGAATCTCGGGCTCGGCGGTGATCAGCGGCAAGACCACCCTGATAGTGGACGTCATCGGGATCGTCGAGAGCCTCCACCCGGAATGGTTTTCCGTCGAGCGCCAGATTCCGCGCCGGACCCCGGAAAGCAAAACCATCATCCTGGCCGAGGACTCGAAATTTTTCAGAAACCAGATCAAATACGCCATCCAGGACGCGGGATACAACGTTCTGGAAGCCGAAGACGGGATGGTCGCATGGGATTTGCTCCAGAAAAACCCGGATCTCGTCTCGTGCGTCGTCACCGACCTCGAGATGCCCAACCTCGACGGCTTCGGCTTTGCCCGGCGGATCAAGTCGGATGCCCGGTTTTCCCACCTCCCGGTGGTAGCGGTCAGCTCCCTGGCCGGAAAGGAGGACATCAAAAAGGCCAAGGACAGCGGCGTGGATCAATACCAGATCAAGCTCGACCGGAGAAAGCTAGTTCAATGCCTGAATCAATATCTGAGTCCCCATTGACGCCGCCGGCCGGACCATCGTTCCGGTCCGGGGTCGGACCGCTTCGAAGGAGTTTTCCATGCGGAGCGTAACCCATGACATCGTTCAGGGCGAAGCGGCGGCGCTGTGTACGTTTTACATCGGCCGCCATCAGTTCGGGATCGACATTCTCAAGATCCAGGAAATCAATAAAAACCAGACCATCACCACGGTCCCTCAGGCCCAGGAATACATCCTCGGGGTGATGAACCTCCGGGGCCGGATCGTCTCCGTCATCGATCTGGCCAAAAAGCTCGGGCTCGCCTTCACGGTCCGGGGGAAGAAGAGCCGGACCATCATCGTGAGCTCCCAGGATGAGTACATCGGGCTGTTGGTGGACCGGATCGGCGATGTGGTCACCGTCCGCCCGGAGGACGTGGCTCCGCCGCCGGCCAATATCGGCGGGGTGATGGGGAGCTTCACCGAAGGCGTCCTGAAAACCGGCTCGGGGCTGATCGGCATCCTGGACGTCGAGGCGGTCCTGGCATGAGCATGGCTTCAGGCAACGACGCCGGCGCGCTGATGACCCCGTCGACGGAGCGGCCGTTAAAGGTCCTGGTGGTGGACGACGCCCTGATGTATCGGACCATCGTCAGCGAGGTCCTTTCCGGCCTGCCGGGGGTGACGGTGGTGGGGACGGCGTCCAACGGGAAAATCGCCACCCAGCGGATTCAGGCGTTACAGCCTGATCTCCTGACCCTGGATATCGAGATGCCCGAGATGGATGGCCTCCAGGTGCTGGAATGGATGCGGGAAAACGCGCCGGAGGTCGGAGCCGTGGTCCTGAGCAGCTTCGCCCGGAAAGGCGGGGACATGACGGTGAAGGCCCTGAGCCTGGGGGCGTTCGATTTTATCCAGAAAAGCGACGGCGGGACCATGGCGGCGAATAAGACCGCCCTGAAAGCCGCCATCGCGCCGATGCTCAGAGCCTATGCCCGCCGCCGGGAAGTCCGGGCGATCCTCAACGGCAGGCCCGACCGACCGGCTCTGAAACCGAAGGCCGAAGCGCTTCTGAAATCCGCCGGATCGGTCCGTCGCCTGGGGACCGCGCTTGCTCAGCGAGCATCCATCATCGGCATCGGGATCTCCACCGGAGGACCCGAAGCCCTGGCCCGGCTGCTGCCCATGATTCCGGGCGACATCGGCGTTCCGATTCTCGTGGTCCAGCACATGCCCGCCGCCTTCACCCAATCGATCACGTCGAGCCTCGACGCCAAGTCCGCCATTTCGGTCCGGGCCGCCGCCGACGGCGAGGTCCTCGTCCCCAACACCGCCCTCTTCGCCCCCGGCGGCAAGCAGATGAAGGTCGAGCGGAAGGCGGACGGAAAGACCGCCGTTGTCCGGGTGACCGACGACCACCCCGAAAACAACTGCAAGCCGTCGGCCGACTACCTCTTCCGGTCCCTGGCCCACCAGTATGGGGCTCGGGCGGCGGGCGTCATCATGACCGGCATGGGCTCCGACGGGACCATCGGGCTGAAGCTGATGAAACATTACGGCGCGATGGTCATCGCTCAGAACGAAGAGACCTGCACGGTTTTCGGGATGCCCAAGGCGCCCATCGAAGCCGGGATCGTCGATGTCATCGCCCCCCTGGACAAGCTCGCCGAAGAAATCCGACTCGCGGTGAGAGGCAAACCATGACGCCCATCACGGCGGATGAGCTGAATCTGATGATCCGGTATATCTACGAGATCTCCGGGATTCATCTGGACGCCTCGAAATCGTACCTGATCGAAACCCGGCTGAAAGGCCTCATGAAAGCGGCCGGTACCGAATCCTATTATCAGCTCTACCGGAAGGCCAAATCCGATCCGGGGGGCGTTCTCGAAGGAAAGATCATCGACGCCGTCTGCACCCATGAAACCATGTTTTTCCGGGACCGCTCGCCGTTCGAGCTCCTGAAAAACCGGATGCTGCCGAAGCTGATCGAGCGGAAGGCCACGTCTTCAACCGGCGCTCCCGCCGCCATCCGGATCTGGAGCGCCGGGTGCTCCACCGGCCAGGAGCTTTACAGCATCGCAATGGTCCTGAAGGCATCCGGCGTCAGCCCGGCGAAATTCGATGTCCGGCTCCTGGGCACGGACATTTCCAACTCGGCCCTGTCCGAAGCCCGATCCGGGGAATACAGCCAGGTTATGGTGGATCGAGGGCTTCCCAAGGACCAGTTGACCACGCATTTCAACTGGAACGGGCGGAAATGGCGGATCCGGGATAACATCCGATCCCTATGCACCTTCCGAAAACATAACCTGATGGAGTCGTTATGCGGCCTGGGCCAGTTCGATATCATCTTCTGCCGAAACGTGGCCATCTATTTCCGACCCCGGGACAAGGCGGCTTTGTTCGACAAGCTCGCGACCGTCCTCGAACCGGACGGCTGCCTGATCATCGGTTCCAGTGAATCCATTTCCGGGATGACCTCGAAATTCGAGCCGGTCACCCAGTCAAGCACGGTTTTCTATCGATTGAAGAAGTAGGTAAGTTTCGATCCAAAGGAAAGAGCGTTTTAATGAGCAATATCCTCATTGTCGAAGATTCCGGTTTTTTCGGCTTGATGATCTGTAATAAGCTCAAGGCCGACACCGCGTTCAAGACCACGTGGGTCCGCAACATGGCCGACGCGATGACTGCGGTGGACGATCCGTCCAACCGGTTTCTCGCCGCGATCCTCGATTTCAACCTTCCGGACGCCCCGTATGGCGAGGTGATCGACGTGGTCACGGCCCGGAATATTCCGGTGATCGTCTTCACCAGCGACTTGAGCGAGGAGGTCCGGGAGCTGGTCTGGTCCAAAAACGTCGCCGACTATGCGCTCAAGGACGACCCCCAGAGCCTCGAATACATCGTCAACATGCTCAAACGAATCGAGAAGAACCCGACCATCAAGGTCATGGTGGTGGAGGATTCCACTTTTTTCCGGAAAATCCTGACCGACCTTCTGAAAATCCACCGCTATCAGGTCCTCAACGCCAGAAACGGCCTGGAAGCGCTCCAGATCCTGGATCAACACCCCGACATCAAGCTCGTAATCACCGATTACAGCATGCCGGAGATGGACGGTTTCACCCTGACCACGAAAATCCGGGAACGGTACACCAAAAACGAGCTGGCCGTCATCGGGATCTCCTCGGAGGGGCGGAACCTCCTGGCGGCCCGGTTCATCAAGAACGGCGCCAATGATTTTCTCATCAAGCAGTCCTTTCTCACCGAGGAGTTCTATTGTCGGATTACCCAGAACATCGAAAGCCTGGAACACATCCGGATGGTCCGGGACGCGGCGGTCAGGGACTATCTCACCGGCCTGAACAATCGCCGGTATTTTTTCGATGCCGGCCGGAAACTCTTTGCCAGCGCCGTCCGGGAGCATCTGACCCTGACCTGCGCCATGCTGGACATTGACCACTTCAAGAAGGTAAACGATACCCACGGCCACGAGATCGGCGACATCGCCTTGAAACACCTGTCCGACATCCTCAAAACCCGGGCCCGGGAAAGCGACATCGTGGCCCGGCTGGGGGGCGAGGAATTTGGCATCCTGGCGGTGAACATGAGCTCGGACAGCGTCCGGAGCGTCTTTGAAACGCTGCGCCGGAGCATCGCGGAATCCGTCATTGACATTGGAAACGGCTGTACCCTCCGGCTCACCGTGAGCATCGGGGTGTTCACGGCCCTGGCCGGGAGTCTGGACGAGATGGTCAACGAGGCGGACCGGCTCCTGTACGAGGCCAAATACACCGGGCGCAACAAAGTGGTGGTGAGAGGACCCACCCACGATTATGAGCGACAACGAGCTGAGAATACTTGTCGTTGACGATAGCCCCCTGATCCGGGGCGTCATCCGGGACGAGCTGGAAGGTGGCGGGTACCGGGTCCAGGAGGCGGCTCACGGCTTCGAAGCCCTGGCCCGGGCCGCCCAGACCGCCCCGGACCTCATCACCCTCGACGTGGAAATGCCCAAGCTCAACGGGTTCGACACCTGCCTCCGCCTCCGGGAGCCCGAATACGCCCGGTTTTTCACCCGCAGCCGGGAAAACCGGGTCCCGGTGATCTTCGTCACCTCCCATGACACCATCGAGGACCGGAAAAAAGGCTTCGACCTCGGGGCCGTGGATTTCATCATCAAGCCCTTCCAGACCGGTGCCCTTCTGGACGCCGTCAACAATATCCTCCGGCCCGACAAGCACCTCCAGGGACTGACGGCCCTGGTGGTGAGCGACCGGTCCGACTCCCGGCGGTTGGTCTCCGATTGCCTGCGCCGGGAAGGCGTGGCCACCGTGGAAGCAGAAGACGGAACCCAAGCCTTCGACATCATCGGCCGGCGCCCGGACGAGATCGATATCGTCGTCTCCGGGCTGGCCATGCCGGGCATGAGCGGCGACGCGCTCTGCGCCAGGGTGAGAACCGAGCTGGACCTCCGGGACCTGCCGGTGATCATCCTGCCCACGGCGGAGGATCAAACCCAATTGTTCGAGCTTTTCAAGGCCGGCGCCACCGATTACCTGATCCAGCCCTTTGTCAAGGAGGAATTCCTCGCCCGGCTCGTCGTTCACCTGGAACGGGTCCGCCTGAACAAGCGATTGCGCGGCGCCTTAAAGCAGGTGGAAGGGTTCAACAAGGCCCTGGAATCGACCATCAGGAGCCTGACCCATATCGGCGCGTCCCTGACCTCCGAGAAAAACCTGAAGAAACTCCTGGAAATGGTGGTGATCGAGGCCCGGCAGGCCACCCACTCCGACGGCGGCACCCTCTACATCCTGAAAGACAACCAGCTCCATTTCGAGATCGTCCAGAACGACACGCTCGGGACGCACATGGGCGGCGAATCCGGCGACCCGCCGACCTTTCCGCCGTCCTCCCTGGACCGGGCCAACGTCTCCGGCTTCTGCGCCTTGAACAAGCAGATCGTCGCCATCCCGGATGTCCATGAAAACAGCGAATTCGATTTCTCCGGCCCCCGGAAATTCGACGCGGCCACCGGATACAAGACCAAATCCATGCTGGTCCTGCCCATGCTGGACCGAAATAACGACGTGGTGGGGGTCTTGCAGCTCATCAACTCCATCGATCCGGCCACCGGCGAAATCCGGGAATTCACCAAAAACGCCATCGACATCGCCTATTCCCTCTCCTGCCAGGCCGCCGTTTGCATCGAAAATGCCCTGAGCTACGAGAAGATCGAAAAAAAGAACATCGCGTTCAAACGCTTCGTGCCCAATGAATTCCTCAGCTTTCTGGATAAACGCGAAATCGAGGACATTCAACTCGGAGAGGCCACCGAGGCGGAGCTCTCCGTCCTCTTTTCGGACATCCGGTCCTTCACCGACATGTCCGAAACCATGACGCCGGAGGAAAACTTCAAGTTCTTAAACAATTACCTGAGGTTCATCGGGCCGGTGATCGGCCGGAGCAACGGGTTTATCGACAAATACATCGGCGACGCCATCATGGCCCTTTTCGGCGGCAACCAGTCCACCGGCGCCCAGGACGCGGTGACGGCGGCCGTCAACCTCCAGAAAACCGTGATCACCTATAACTCCTACCGGAAAAAGTCCGGATACGTCCCCATCCGGATCGGGGTCGGGATCAACACCGGGAAAATGATTCTGGGAACCATCGGGTTCGAGACCCGGATCGACAGCACCGTGATCGGCGATACCGTGAACCTGGCATCCCGGCTGGAAGGGCTGACCAAAAAGTACGGCGTCTCGACCACCATCTCCGCCTTCACCCGAAACGCCCTCGACCACCCCGACGCCTTTTTGCTCCGGGAAATCGACACGGTTCAGGTCAAGGGCAAGCAGGAGGCCGTGACGGTCTATGAGGTCTTTGACAGCGACGAAGACCGGCTTCGGGACGCTAAACGGGAGACCCTGGCCCGCTACCGTGAAGGCATCGCCCTCTTTAAGCAAGGCAAATGGCGCGACTGCCTCCCCCTGTTTAAAGAACTCAACCAAACCCTGCCCGAAGACAAGGTCATCGGGATTTACGAGGAAAGAAGTCGTCAATTTTTGGAAAACCCCCCGGATTGCGACGGGTCGATAGTGATGCGGTTTCAGCGGAAGTAGCGGGGAGCGCCTTGCGCCGGTGCGGCCGTATGGGCAACTGAAACGGTATTCCGGAAATAGGCATTGATCATCATTTCGGCCACTCTACTATATTTGCTCCTTGAAAAGACCGCTTGTTACCCTCATTAATATTTGAAATTCAGATTGTTATACAATTTCAGACAAACGCCGGTGGCGCCAATTTCAGAAAGTAGCCGAAACAATGATCAAGGCTTAATAAAAAACAAAGATAATACGGAAAAACTAGAGCAAATCGAAACGATCCTGAAAGGACCCCCATGCCATACGCCCATCTTTTTTCTCCCCTCGACCTCGGATGGACCACCCTGACCAACCGGGCCCTGATGGGCTCCATGCACACCGGGCTCGAAGACCGGGCCCGGGATTACGAGAAGCTGGCCGCCTACTTCCTCGAACGGGCCGAAGGCGGGGTCGGCCTCATGGTTACCGGCGGGATCGCGCCCAACCGGATCGGATGGCTGGCCCCGTTTTCCGGGAAGCTGTCGAGCCGGCGCGAGGTCGCCCGGCACCGGCTCCTCACCGACGCGGTCCACCGGACCGACGCCAAGATATGCATGCAGATTCTCCATGCCGGCCGGTACGGCTACCACCCCGTCTGCGTGGCCCCGTCCCGAATCCGTTCGCCCATCTCCCCGTTTACGCCCTGGCCGCTGACCGAAGGCGGGGTCCGCCGACAGATCCGGGCCTTTGCCCGGAGCGCGGCCCTGGCCCAGTCGGCCGGATACGACGGGGTGGAGATCATGGGCTCCGAGGGCTACCTCATCAACCAGTTCACCGCCCCCCGGACCAACCGGCGCCGGGACCGCTGGGGCGGGTCAGCCGAAAACCGTCGCCGGTTCGGGGTCTCGATTGTCCGGGCGGTCCGCCGGGCGGTGGGGGACCGGTTCATCCTGATCTACCGGCTCTCCCTCCTCGACCTCGTGGAGGGCGGCAGCCGTTGGGACGAGATCGTTGCTCAGGCCAAGGCCCTGGAATCCGAGGGGGTCACCATCATCAACACCGGGATCGGCTGGCACGAGGCCCGGATACCCACCATCGCGGCAACGGTCCCGCCGGGCGCCTTTACCTGGGTGACCCGCAAGCTCAAGGGCGAGGTGAGCGTCCCTCTGGTGGCGGTCAACCGGATCAACACCCCGTCCACCGCCGAGGCGGTCCTTTCCGCCGGGGACGCCGACATGGTCTCCATCGCCCGGCCGCTTCTGGCGGACCCGGCATTCATGGCCAAGGCCCATGACGGACGGGAGTCGGAGATCAACATCTGCATCGCCTGCAATCAGGCCTGCCTCGACCACGTATTCGCCAGACGGCGGGCCACCTGCCTGGTTAATCCCCGGGCCTGTTACGAAACCGAACGGGTCCCGCGGCCCGCCGATACTCCGACATCGATCGCCGTGGTGGGGGCCGGGCCGGCCGGGCTGTCAGCGGCGGCGGTCGCCGCCGAGCGGGGCCATTCAGTCACCCTCTTTGAAGCATCGACCGAGATCGGCGGCCAGCTCAACCTGGCCCGCCGGGTTCCGGGCAAGGGGGAGTTTGGCGCCACGCTCCGCTATTTCCGGGACCGGCTGGCCCGGACCGGGGTGAAGCTCCGCCTGGGCCGCGAGGCCACGGCCCGGTCCCTGATCGACGGCGGGTTTTCATCCGTGGTGATCGCCACCGGGGTCCGGCCCCGGATTCCGGAGATCCCGGGGATCGACGGTCCCACCGTCTTGACCTACGTGGACGTCCTGCTCGGCCGCCGGGAGGTGGGGGACCGGGTGGCGATCCTCGGGGCGGGGGGCATCGGGTTTGACGTGGCCGAATTCATTGCTCACGACGGCGAAACCGAGGACCGGCAAGAATTTCTCCGCCACTGGGGGATCGATCCCACCTTGTCGGAGCGGGGTGGCCTGGCCCCCGAGGGCCCCCGGCCCAAGCAGACCCGGCACCGGATTTATCTGCTCCAGCGGACACCCGGAAAGCTCGGCCGGCGGCTGGGCCGGACCACCGGCTGGATTCATCGCCTCACCCTCCGTCATTTCGGGGTGGAGATGATCGGCGGCGTGACCTACGAGGCCATCAACGAGGCGGGACTCCGAATATCAGTGGACGGGGAGGCCCGGCTACTGGAGGTGGACCACGTGGTCTTATGCACCGGTCAGGTCTCTCAAAATGAGCTGGCCGGTGAGCTGGAGGCCGCCGGGGTCCCGGTCCACGTGATCGGCGGGGCCAAGCGGGCCGGGGAGCTGGACGCCAAGCGGGCCATCGCCGAAGGCTGGGAGGTGGGCGCGAGCCTCTAAACCGGCTTCACGCCGGCTCGTCGGCCGGGTCGAGCTCGGTCCGGTACGTGGCCCGGTCGAGGTCGTCCGCCATCTCCGGGGCGATCCACACCCGGACCTCGATTTCGGGGCCGAAGAGGCTCCCAAGTCGATCGACGATCCGTTGGGGGTCGATCCCGTCGGGGCGGGAGGGCTGGAAGGTCAGGTCCACGGACCGGTCGGCCCGCTGGACCATCCGGTACCGGACAAAAGCGACGGGCCGGAGGAGCCTGCCGACGTCCACCGGGTTGACCGGAGCCCCGTCCCCGTCAATGAACAACACCGGGTCCCGGCCCCCGAGGTCCCGGATTCGCGGGGTCGGGTCGCCGCAGGGACAGGGGGTCGGGTCGATCCGGCCGAGGTCCCCGGTCCGGTAGCGCAGGAGCGGGAGGTAAGGGTTCCGGCCGCCGGTGACCGCGATCTCCCCCCGCTCCCCGACGGCCACGGGCCGCCCCTCAGCGTCGATGACCTCCACGAAGATGTCGGGCGGGAGGACGTGGAACCCGGCGTTTTCCAGGCAGGTGTAGCCGATGGGCCCGGTCTCGCTCACCGAATACCAGTCCACCACCGGCAACCACCCCATGGCGTGAGCCGTCAGGCTCGACCGGATCGATCCGGACAGGGTCAGGGCCGTGGAAAAAAGGATCTCCGGCGCGAGCTCGATCCCCCACCGGATCATTTCAGCAAAGGCCACCGGGTCCCCGGTGATGATGGACGGAGCCATCTCCCGGAAAAACCGCCCGGCGTCCCCGGCCCGGCGCCAGAAGGCGGGGTGAAGGTTGACCTTGGCGAATCCGGCTTCCCGCCAGACGGTCATCACATTGGGAAAGACCACCGAGAGCGCCTGGGCGCCGATGTTGATGCAGCCGGTCATCGTCCGTGAGAAGGCGGGGCGGACCCCGTAGCGCTCCATGACCAGCTCCATGGCGGCCTGGACGCAGGCCAGGGTCAGGGGGTGATGCGGGACGGCGATGGGGTGACCGGTGGTCCCGGAGGTGTCGTACACAATAAGGCGGGAGAGGTCGGCGTCCCGGGGAACCACGTCGCCGATCCGGGCCGCCAGGTCCGCCCGGGTCATGGGCGGTATCCCGGCCCAGTCCCGTTCGATGTCCATCCCCGGGGGCAGCCGGCGGGAAAAGGCGGCGGATCGGTCCCGATGGCGGATAACCCACTTCCGGATCGCGGCGGGCGGAGTTGGCCGCCATGCGCGTCTTTTGGTGGCGAGGGCCTCCCGGAACCAGTCCAGGGCTTCGAGGTCGGACCGCTCGATCCGGTCCCCGGTCTCGAAATTCCATACCGGGGCGGCGGGGTGGTCCCGGACCCGGAGCAAATTTTCCAGCCCGGCCGGGGTGATCAGGGGGTTCCGGGCTTTCCGGTCCGCCGTCGTCCGGATCTCGGAGGGCGGCGAAATCTCGATAAAATCGTCGTTGGGTCTCATTCCCGCATCACCTTGGCCGCGGCCTCTTTGGCCTTGCGCTTTTCCATGGCTTCCCGGACCTTCCGGGCATGGGCCTCGGCCGCCCTGGCCGCTTCCATCACCCGCTGCCGTTCCACCGAATCGAGGGCGGTGAGCCGGTCCTCGGCCGCCTCCGGGGTCTCCCCAGCCGGGACCTTGCATAAGGCCTGGACGCAGAGCCGGGCCAGCTCCTCACGGCGGTCGGGATCGGTGACGAGCCGCTCGGCCGGAACCACCCCGCTCAGGGGCCGGAGCCCCTCGCGGAACAGCTTCAGGGCCAAACCCGAGAAGTCGGCCAGGTCCCCGAAGGCATCGTCATGGAGGAGCCAGGATGCCACCAGGACCGTCTGGAGCCAATTGGCGTCGTCCGGCGTCACCTTGATGAAGGGCGTGAGCGCATCCCTGGCCGGGGCGGCCCCGGTGACATCCTGGATCAGGTCCGACACCACCGCCGCCACTGAAACCGTCCCCGCCTTCCCGATCCGGGGGGCGGTCAGAAAGGGCCGGGGACAGCCCGCCAGACGATGAGTCAAGGCGGCGATGTCCGGGCCGGTATTATCGTGAAAATCCATGCGCCCTTGCTCCAATCGAAAATTTGAGAACCACGAATTAACACCTAATTTTTAATTCTAATTTTTTTCCGTGTATTCCGTGTATTCCGTGGTTTAAATCCGTTTTCATGCACGGAAGTGATCATGTTTCCCGCCCCGGTCATGAGGGTTTATCGTGAAAATACGTAACGCCCGGGCTTCAATAGAAACATTCAGAACCACGAATAAACACCAATTCACACT
>CAZWGY010000022.1:10937-21495 GCA_964633575.1 uncultured Desulfobacteraceae bacterium | reverse complement strand
GCGGCCGCCCTTGTTCTCCACCCGGCGTCCCGTATGTGTAAAGCACAGCCCTTCAGGGTAAGGGAGGTAGGGGGTTAGGTCCGTCGGCCACAAGCTACCTCACCACCTGGGATGAAGACTTGTCGATATCGACGATCCGGCGGTTGCCGCTGTAGGATTTGGTCTCATAGCGGGTGATCCCCATGAGCTTTTTGGTCAGGACCCCGATCCGGTCCACCTGCTTGAGGACGTCGCCGGCCCGGCGGCGGAGCGGATTGGCCGCCGGGAGGGCCCGGATGAGCAGCTCGGTGTAGCCGGAGAGGATCTGGAGGGGTTGGTTGAGTTCGTGACAGACGGCGCCGGCCATTTCCAGGATACCTTCGAGCTTTTCCTTGTTGATCCGCTCCTGCTCCATCCGACGGTGGGAGATGGCGATGGCGTAGAGCACCGCCAGGCGCTTCAGGAGATCCCGGTCGGTGGCGGTGTAGGGCCGGTCCGCGTTGGCCACCACCAGCCGGCCGATGGGTCCTTCGGCGACATCCTCCCGGAGAGCCGGAATTGAAAGAAACCGGCGGATCTCGCCCCGGCGGCCGGTTACTCCCGGCATCCGCAACCCCCCGTCCGGGGTGTTGTTCAGGACCGGCCCACCGGGTTCGATCATCGCCTCCCAGGCCGCTCCGCTGGGCGCTAAGTCGAACAGCTTCGGATCGATGTCATCGCCCGGAGCGGGGCTTCCGGCCACGGCCCGGTAGTGTCCGGTCTCCGGGTCCAGGCCGGCCGCCAATCCGATCTCCGACCCGGTGAGCGTGGCCGCGTAGTTAAGCACCAGGCGGCCGACATCGGCCAGGGAGGTGGATGAAAGGATGGCCTCGGACAGGGCGGCGATGGCGGTGTTGATGGCCGACTCCCGCTTCAGGGCGGATTCCGCCAGGTATCGCTCGGTGATGTCCCGGGAGACCACCACCACGTGGGTGACTTCCCCGGTTTCACTGACATAGGGGGTGTAAACCACGTGGTAAAACCGGGGTCCGCCGACCCGGAAGCTGAACCATGCCTCGTAGCGGGCCTCATGTCCGGCGAAGCACTGGTCGAGGTAGTCCCGGATGAGCCCCTCGAACAGGGATTCCCCCCAGACCTCGGCCACGGTGTTGCCTATGATCTCCTCGCGGCGCTTGCCGTGAGCCTCGCAATAGGCGTTGTTGGCCGCTTCGTAAACGTAGCGGCGGTCGATGAGGGTCATGAAGTCCCGTGAGGTGTTGACGAGGAGCTCGTACCGCCGCCGGCTCTCTTCCAGAGTCCGTTGACGGGTCATATCCCGAAGGGTCCCGATGATCAGCCGCTCCCCGGTGGCTTCGTCCGCCAGGAGGGCCTCCCGGACCTTGACCGTCCGCCGGCCGCCCCCTACATTCAGGCAACGCTCGACCGTCAACGGTTCCCCGGCCGCCAACACGGCCTCGTCCATCTCCCGGAGGGTCCGGGCATCCGCCTCGGACAGGATCTCCGCATCCCGCTTTCCAATGAGCGCGTCTTTCGGCGCGCCAATCATCTGGCACATCGTATCGTTTAACATAATCCACCGGCTTTCTTCATCCTTGACAAAGGCGGGAACGTCCAGGGTTCGCATCAGCCCCTCCAAAAGCCGCCGGGATCGGCGGGTTGCCGCCGGATTGCCGGCTTCCGATGAAGCGCGGGGGATTGGCTCGTATGGAGGAGTATCGCACATCAATGATCCTGTATCACCGCCGTCGATCTCGAATTGACAGATGATACAGTTTTACCAGAAGCGGCTGGAGAATCAATGGGACCGAGGGGGTAAAGGCGGGGTAGAAATGTCCTCCTTACGGGCAGACCCCGCAGCGATCGCACCCTTCGGTGAGGGGACACGGTGGCGTGGGGGTCGCCGACCGGGCTCGCCGGGCCTCCCGTTCAAGAAAGGTTCGCCGGACTCCGGGATCGACAATCTCCCAGGGTTGAGGCGCATCCTCGGGCAGCTCCCGATGAAGCCGATCAGGGTCCGGCGGGTGGGCTTTCAGGGCCTGGGGCCAATTGCCGCCGGCTCGATGGGCCGCGAGGATGAGATCGGCGGTTTGCCGGTCACCCCGGGAGAGGACCGCCTGAACCAGAGCGCGCCGTGGCGGCTCGGGGTGAAACCGGAGGTTGGGAATCCGGCGGAGCCCATCCTGGACGATCCGAATCCGCTCCCGGAGCGCCTTCAAGGGAACCAGGGGGGCCCGTTGGAACGGAGTGTGAGGCTTGGGCACAAAGGGGTTGAGGCTGACGGTCATCCCGCCGATCCGCCCCTTCCGGCGGGCCGCCGACAGGAAGGTCTCCTTGATCCGGCGGCAGAGCGTCACGATTTCCCGGACGTCCTCGTCGGTCTCGGTGGGAAGGCCGACCATAAAGTAGAGCTTCAGGTTGGGGATGCCCCGCCGGACGAGAGCCTCGGCCGCCCCCAGGAGGTCGTCCTCGGTCAGCCCCTTGTTGATCACCCGCCGGAGCCGTTCGGACCCGGCATCCGGAGCCACCGTGGCGGTCTTGGCCCCGCCGGCGGCCAGAGCGTCCAGGAGCGGCTCGGCAATCGCCCCCCCGGCCAGGGCGTCGGCCCGAAGGGATGAAAAGGAAATCCGGAAGCCCCGGTCCCGGGCCGCCCCGCAGAGTCGGTCGATCTCCGGGACATCCGAAACCGCCGCCCCCACCAGCCCCAGCCGGTCAGTCAGGGCCGCTGCCCGGTCGAGAAGCCCAAGGACCCGGTCACTACCCGGAAACCGGGCCGGCCGGTAAACATAGCCGGCCCCGCAGAACCGGCACCCGTTGGGACATCCCCGGCCCACCTCCAAAAGAAAGGTCTCCGGAAAAGGGCCATGGGGGGTTAAAATGGCGCTATGGGCGGGAGTGTCGTCAAGGGTGGCGGGCCGGAGCAACGGTATCCGGGCGGGGAGGTCGGCCGACGACGGCCGGGGGATAACGACCCCACCGACGGATTCGGCCGGGTAGAGCGCGGGCACGTAGAGGCCGGGGACCGTCCGGGCCAGCTCGGCCAGACCCGTCTCCCGGTCCCCCCGCCGGGCCAGCGCCCGATAATCATCCAGAAACCGGGGCAGAACCGCCTCGGCCTCCCCCAACAAAAAGGCGTCCATGAACGGGGCGACCGGTTCCGGGTTGAGCATCGGGGCCACGCCGCCGGAAATGACCAGGGGCGCGTCCGCGGACCGGTCAACCGACCGGGGGGCCAAACCCGCGCCCTCTAACAGGGCCGGGATGTGAAGGGCGTCGTTTTCAAAGGAGAGGGATATGGCGATGATATCGGCGTCGCCGGCGGGACGGCCCGATTCGAGCCGGCGAAGCGGGCCCGTCGCGGCGGGATCAGGAAGAAAAGCCCGCTCCACCGCCACCCCCGGCGTCCGGGTGAGAATCCGGTAAACGGTCTGAAACCCCAGGTTGGCCATGGCCGGGCCGTAGTGGTTGGGATAGACGAGGGTGATCCGGAGATCGGGCCGGTGATCCGTCGGGGGGGCGTCGATCTGCCGCTCGGCGGCCAAAAGCTCCCGGCGGGATGGATGCCTAAAACGGGCCACCGGCGGAAGATCGGGAACGGGGGGCGGGGCCGCCGGGATAGGCCGGTCCCGCCGCCGGTCTAGTCAGCTTTTTTCCGGAGAAAGGTGGGGATGTCGAGGTCTTCGTTGTCGATCTCCATGCCCTTGGGACCCCGATAGGGCATATCCAGAGGCTCCTGGTCGGCCTCGGCGGCCTCTTTCTGCTTTTGCTTCCGCCGGAAGGCCGGCTCTTCATAATCGGGCTCCGGCTCCCGCCGGGGGGCCTCCCGAAGCCGTCGGTGAAGGCGGTGAACCCCCTTGTGCTTTTCGGGGATGGCCGATTCCGGCCCGCCGCCGATCCCGGTGGCGATCACCGTCACCCGCATCTCGTCGCCCAGGCTGTCGTCGATGACCGCGCCCCAGATGATCTCGGCATCGCCGCCGACCTCGCTGTAGATCCGTTCGGATGCCTCGGTCATCTCCTCCATGGTCAGGTCGGATGAGGAGGTGATGTTCATGAGGACCCCCTTAGCTCCGGCGATGGAGAGGTCTTCCAGGAGCGGGTGGGAAATGGCCCGTTCGGAGGCCTCGACGGCCCGGTTTTCCCCTTCGGCCACGCCGATGCCCATGATGGCCATCCCGGCCTTGGCCATGGTGGTCTTGACGTCGGCAAAGTCGAGGTTGACCAGCCCCGGCATGAGGATCAGGTCGGTGATGCCCTTGACCGAGTGGAGCAGGATCTCGTCGGCCTTCCGGAACATCTCGAGCATGGTGGCGTTTTTGGAGGCCAGCCCCCGGAGGCGGTCATTGGGGATGGTGATCACCGTGTCGGCGACATCCTTGAGCTCCTCGATCCCCTCTTCGGCCTGGCGGGACCGTTTCCGGCCCTCGAAGGAAAACGGCCGGGTCACCACCGCCACGGTGAGCGCGCCGAGTTCCTTGCAGATCTCCGCGATCACCGGAGCCGCGCCCGTGCCGGTGCCGCCGCCGAACCCGGCGGTGATAAAGACCATGTGACTGTCCTTCAGGGCGTTGCGAATGGCCTCGGCGTTCTCCCGTGCGGCCTCCCGGCCGACTTCCGGGTTGGCGCCGGCCCCGAGCCCTTCGGTGAGCTTATCGCCGATCTGGAGCTTCAAGCCGGCCTTGGAAATCTCCAGGGCCTGCAAATCGGTGTTGGCCGCGATGAAGTTCACCCCCTGGAGGTTGGAATCGATCATGTTGTTGATCGCGTTCCCGCCGGCACCCCCTACGCCGATGACCTTGATCTTGGCCGACTTCGAGTTGTTCTCCACATACGTAAACATCGTTTCCCACCTCCTCGATAAATTTGCTGAGCCCGATCTTGCCATCAATAATGAAAACACGGTAACTCATTTTGAAAAACGGGTCAAATAATATCTTTGAACCACCGTTTCATCCGGCTCATCACGCGATTGAAGATGTTGGCGTCACGAATTCGAAACTTCTTGGCCGACTGATTCCGGGCCCCGTAAAGGACCAGGCCGACCCCCGTGGCGTACATCGGGTTATTGACCACATCCACCAGACCGCCGATCCCCCGGGGAGTCCCGGTCCGGGTGGGAAGGTTGAAGATCGACTCGGCCACCTCGGTGACCCCATCAAGCAGGGCCGAACCGCCGGTGACCACCATCCCGGAAGCCATGACGTTTTCCATCCCGGCCCGGTAGATCTCCCGGTGGATAAGGGTGAAGATCTCCTCCATCCGGGGTTCGAGGATCTCGGCCAGGATCTGCCGGGAGAGCTTCCGGGGTTTCCGGCCGCCCATGCCGGGGACTTCGATGGTTTCATCGGCGGCGATGTTTTCGGCCAGGCAGGTCCCGTAATTCCGCTTGATTTTTTCGGCATCGGCCAGGGGGGCCCGGAGACCGACGGCGATATCGTTGGTCAGGTTGTGCCCCCCTAAAGCCAGCACAAAGGTGTGCTTGATATTCTTGTTGGAAAAAATGGCCAGGTCGGTGGTGCCCCCGCCCAGGTCGATAAGAGCCGCGCCGAGCTCCTTTTCCTCGTCGGCCAGGACCGCCTCGCCCGAAGCCAGGGACTCGAGCACGATGTCACAGACGTCGAGCCCGGCCCGGTTGGCGCATTTAACGATATTGTGGGCTGAAGTGACCGCGCCGGTGACGATGTGGACCTTGGCCTCGAGCCGGACGGCGGCCATCCCCACCGGATCGAGAATGCCGGAATGGTCATCGACGATGAATTCCTGCGGCAGGACGTGGATGACCTCACGGTCCATGGGGATGGCCACGGCCCGGGCCGCGTCGATAACCCGGTCCACGTCGTGCTGAGCGATCTCATTGCCCTTGATGGCGATGATCCCCCGGCTGTTGAACCCGGTGATGTGTCCTCCGGCGATCCCCGCATAGACCGACGAGATCTCGCAGCCGGCCATCAGCTCGGCGTCTTCCACCGCCTTTTTAATGGACTGGACCGTCGATTCGATGTTGACCACCACCCCCTTGCGGAGGCCGATGGAGGGGTGAGTGCCGATGCCGATGATGTTGATGTCGTGGCCGTTAAGCTCGCCGACCACCGCGCAGATCTTGGTTGTGCCGATATCCAGGCCGACAATGATCTCCTCCTGCCCATGCACGTCAAACCTCCTTGTCGTCTCCGCCGAATCTTCCCCCGGTAAGGGGAGTGACCACAATGCGTTCCTGGTCGTTCAGGTCAATGGATTTAATGGGCAGCGGCCATTCCCTGGCCTCCAGATAGGTGATCAGGACCCGGAGCCGCTCGAGCTTGCCCCTGTAATCGTTCAATCCCAGCTTGACTGTCTGAACCCGCCCGCATTCGAAGTCGGGGGCGTAAATGGTGATCCCCATCTCCCGGTCCACGTCAATGCGTTCCACCACCCGATTGGGAATCACGCACCCGGGCCCGCGGCCCAGGCGGAGTACCCGCATCACCGATTCAAACGCCGGGCTCGGCGGGGCGTCCGGCATACCGATGTCGGAAAAGCCAAGGCCGGTAACTACCGGCAGCCGATCCGGATCCGTCGGACTGTGCGCCTTGAAGATCTCCCCATCAGGGTCGATGATAAAGGGACGCCCCAGGTCGAGAATCGCCAGGGGCTCGTATTCGGTAACCGTGATCAACAACCGGTCGGGCAGCTCCCGGTCCACCCGAGCCTCAGCCACCCAGGGGTGACTCAGCAGGCGCCTTCGGACCCGACGCTGATTGACGGACAGGATGTTGACCCCGTCGCTTAGTTGGGCCGCTTCCAGGACCGCCGACCGGTCAAGGACCTGAATCCCCTTGACCGTGATCCGTTCCGCCCGGAAATAATCGATCTGGGTGAAAAGATCATGAACAAAGATAAACCCCATGCTCAAAACACTCACCCAGACGAGGATACCGACCCAGCGGGTGGCGGTGACCAGGCCCCGGCGAGCCCGTTCGCTCCGCCGGCGAGACCGGGCCCGGCGAGCGCGACGGCTCGCATGGTTGGCCCGGACGGTGCGGGGTTCAGTCACCAACACTTCGGACCTCCGGAGTCAACCGGACGCCGAACCGGTCCGCTACCGTCTCCTGGACCGTCGCCATGAGCGTCCTCACATCCGCGGCCGTTGCCCCGCCCCGGTTGATGATAAAATTGGCGTGCCGGTAGGAGACGGCGGCACCGCCCACCCGCCGGCCTTTCAATCCCGCCCGGTCGATCAGAGCCCCGGCACCCGGCGCCTCGGGCGGGTTTTTAAAAACACAGCCGGCCGACGGCCAGCGGAGCGGCTGCCGCCGTTTTCGTTCAGCCAGAAGTCGGCCGACCGCCCGCCTTCGGCCCGCCGGGCCGTCGGGAGCCGGACGAAGCGCCAGGGTCGCCGACAGGATCACCGGCTCACCCGCGTCGGTCCCCGGCAGCTCACAGCACCGGTGGGAAAGCCGCACCTGGTTTCGCCCCACCCGGTCAATCCGCCCGTCCGGACCCAGAAGCGTCAGGTCCTGAAGGAAATCCCCGACGGTTCCCAGCGCCGTCCCGGCGTTCATCCGGATCGCCCCGCCCACCGTCCCGGGGATGCCCGCGAGCCGTTCCGTTCCGGTCAGGCCGCGATCCACCGCCCAGGCACAAAGCCGAGCGGTCCGGAGGGCCGCCGGGACCGCCACCCGGACCTCATCTTCCCGGCCATCCTTTCCCCGGCTTTCATTCCGATTGTCCGTCTCGACGCGGACACCGGCGTCCCCGTCGCTCATGGCCACCACCACGCCGGCAACCCCACGATCCGACACCAGGAGGTTCGTGCCGTCCCCCACCACCAGAAACGGAATCTCCCGCTCCCGGAGCCCGGTCAGGAGGTCGATCAGACGATTTTCTCCCCGGGGCACGGCATAGGCCGCCGCCGGCCCCCCCACCCGAAACGAGGTGTGCCTGGACATGGGCTCGCCGAATCTTACACTTGCGCCCAAAAGATTAGCAAGCCATTTCTGGGCCGATTGATCAAGCATTCAGCAGAGCCTCGCCTACCTTATAGACATCCCCGGCGCCCAGGGTCAACAGAATGTCTCCGGGAGCCAGCTCCCCTTTTAAGTACCGCATTGTGACGTCGAAATCGGCCATGCAGACCACCTCCTTGTGGCCGTGGGCCCGGATCTCGCGCCGGAGGTCCTCATGGGTGGGAGACTCGATGGCCGGCTCCCCGGCGGAATAAACCGGGAGAACCACCAGGAGATCCGACTGATAAAACGATCGGGTGAAGTCGTCGAACAGCGCCCGGGTCCGGGTGTACCGGTGAGGCTGAAAAACCACCACGATCCGGCGGCCGGGCCAGCTCTCCCGAGCCGCCTCCAGGGTGGTCTTGATCTCGGTCGGGTGATGCCCGTAGTCGTCCACTACCGTCACCCCGTTCCACTGCCCCTTGATCTCGAGCCGCCGCTGGACCCCCTCGATGGTCTCCAGCGTCTCGCGGACCGTCTCAAAGGGGACGTCGAGCTCCAGCCCCACGGCAACACTGGCCAGGGCGTTTAAGACATTGTGCCGGCCGGGGAGATTAAGGGTGACATCCCCCAGGACCGTTCCGTGGTGAAGGACGGTGAACCGGCTCCGGAGCCCCGAGATGCTCACATCCCGGGCCTGGAGGTCGGCCTGGGCGCTCAGCCCGTAGGTGACGGTCCGCTTGGAGATTTTCGGCAAGACATCCTGAACCGCCTCGTTGTCAAGGCAGAGGACCGCCAGGCCGTAAAACGGAATCCGGTCGATGAAACTCAAAAAGACCGACTTGATGGCGTCGAGGTCCGGGTAGAAATCGAGGTGCTCCCGGTCGATATTGGTGACCACCGCGATGGTGGGCGAGAACTTGAGAAAGGAGCCGTCGCTCTCGTCGGCCTCCGCCACGATGAAATCTCCCTGCCCCAGAAGGGCGTTGGCGCCCAGGCGCTTGAGCCGGCCGCCGACCACCAGGGTGGGATCGAAGCCGCCGTCGCTCAACACCGATGCCACGATGGAGGTGGTGGTGGTCTTCCCGTGAGCTCCGGCCACGGCCACGCTGTACTTCAGCCGCATGAGCTCGGCGAGCATCTCGGCCCGGGGGATGACGGGGATGCCGTGACGGCGGGCGGCCGCCACTTCGGGGTTCTCGGCCGAGACGGCCGAAGAGGTAACCACCACGTCGGCGCCCTCGATTTGACCCTCCCGGTGCCCCTCGAAGATCGTCCCCCCGAGCCCCGCCAGCCGGTCGGTGATTTCGGAGAGCTTCAGGTCGGAGCCGGAGACCCGGTATCCCAGGTTCAACAGGAGCTCCGCGATCCCGCTCATTCCGATCCCGCCGATCCCGACAAAGTGAATCCGGTATTTCTTTCGATACATGGTTTATTCCCGATGGTTGACCGGTTCCCGCCGGCCTCGGCCGGCCAGCAACCGGTGGATGTCGTCAACAATGGCCTCGGCGGCAAGGGGGCGACCCAGGGACCGGGACCGGGCCGCCATCCGTTCGAGCCGCTCCGGCCGGTCGGCCCATTCCGCCAGCCGGCCGGCCAGGACCGAACCGGAGAGCTCGCTTTGAGGGATGATCTCAGCGGCCCCGGCATCGGCCAGGAACCGGGCGTTTTGGGTCTGGTGGTCATCGGCCGCGTAGGGAAACGGAATGAAAATGGCGGGGCGGCCGGCCACGGTCACCTCCGCCACGGTGGTGGCCCCGGCCCGAGCCACCAGGAAATCCGCCTCCCGGTAGCACCGGGCCATGTCCAGAAAAAAAGGCCGGACCTCGGCCCCTATCCCGTGGGCGTGATAGGCATCCGCCACGACGGCATGATCCGCCGCGCCGGTCTGATGGATAAACCGGAACCGGTCCGGTTGCCGAAGGTGGCCCAAAGCGTCCGCCACCGCCAGGTTGACGGCGTGAGCCCCCTGGCTGCCGCCCAGAATGAAAACCGTCATGGTCCCGTCGCGCCGGGTTGCTCTCGCCCCGGCCCCCGCCCGGATCTCCCGGCGGACCGGATTTCCCGTCCATCGGGATTTCCGCTTGCCGCCGCCAAATTGAGGTTCCGGAAAGGAAACGTAAATCCGCCGGGCCAGGGGCGCCAGGAGCCGGTTGGTCATCCCCGGCCGGGTGTTCTGTTCCTGGAGCGCCACCGGCACGCCGCTCAGCCCGGCGGCCAGAACCACCGGAAAAGCGGAATACCCCCCGACTCCGATCACCAGGTCCGGCCGGACCCGCCGGATGATTCTCAAGGCGGCGGCCAGGCCCAGCGGCAGGGTAAACAGGGTCCGAATCCCCTGGCGGAGCCCCACCCGCTTGATCCCCCCGGCCGGAATGGCGTGATGAACGAATCCGGCCCGGCTCACCGCCTCCCGCTCGAACGGCCGGTCGGTGCCCACGAACCGGACCGTATTCCGGGAGTCCCGGTCCATCACGGCCTGAGCAATAGCGATCCCCGGAAAGAGGTGCCCGCCGGTGCCGCCCCCGGTGATGATAACCCTAATCCCGGCCACCGTCTCCCCTCTCCGTCAGGGACCCCACGTTCATCAGAAGTCCCACCGAGGCCATATTGATCAGCAACGACGTCCCCCCGTAGCTTAAAAACGGCAGGGTCAG
>CAZWGY010000022.1:0-10837 GCA_964633575.1 uncultured Desulfobacteraceae bacterium | reverse complement strand
AGGCCATATTGATCAGCAACGACGTCCCCCCGTAGCTTAAAAACGGCAGGGTCAGCCCCTTGGTCGGCAGCAGGGCCAGGGCCACCCCCATGTTGATCCCCACCTGAAGGCAAAGGGCGATGGTGATCCCGGCGGCCAGAAAGCTGGTGAACCGGTCGGGGGACCTCAGCGCAATCCGTACCCCCTTGACGAAGATGACGAGATAGAGGGCCAGAATGAACAGAACCCCGGCCAACCCCAGCTCCTCGCCGATCACCGAAAAGATAAAGTCGGTATGGGGCTCCGGAAGGTAAAACAGCTTCTGATAGCCCTGACCAATCCCCTTTCCCCAGATTCCGCCGGTCCCGAACGCCATGAGGGAATGAACAATCTGATATCCGCCGTCGGAGGCATGGGCCCAGGGGTCGAAAAAGCTGGTCAGCCGCTCCAGCCGGTAGGAGGCGCCGGTGAGGAAGAAAAACCCGAAGGGCATGAGGGCCACGACCGAAAGGCCCAGATGCGTCAGCCGGACCCCGCCCACAAAAAGCATCAGCCAGGTGATGGCCCCCAGGATGACCACGGAGCCGAAATCCGGCTGAAGAATAATCAGGCCGGAGATGACCGACAGGATCAGGACATGAGGCAGAAATCCGATGGCAAGCTCCCGGATTCGCTCGTGCTTCCGGCTCATGGAGTAAGCCAGGTAGGCCACCAGGGCAAACCGGGCAAACTCGGAAGGCTGAAAGGAAAATTGGCCCAGCCGGAGCCAGCGGGTGGCCCCGCCGGCCGACACCCCCATCCCCGGCAAGTGAACGGCCACCAGGAAAATCACCGAAAGCGCCAACATCGGGTAAATGGCCGCCCGAAAAACAGTCAGGGGAACCGACCGGCAGACCACCAGGGCCACCAGCCCGAGGCCCACGTAAGCGGCCTGTTTTTTAAGGAAATAGACGTCGGATTGGAACTTCTTCAAGGCCACGGCCGAAGAGGCGCTGTAAACCATGACCAGCCCGATGCCCACCAGGAGAAGCACTGAGAACAACAGGACCAGATCATACTGCCAGAGGGGGGCTCGAGCCGTCAACAGGGGATCGGGGGAATTGGTCTTCCGGTTCCTCATGGCCCGCCCTCCGGGGGAAGCAGGCCGGTCACGGCCGCCCGGAAGCAATCCCCCCGCTCCGCGTAGGAGCGGAACATGTCAAAGGATGCACACCCCGGCGACAGGAGCACCGTCTCCCCCGGCGCGGCGGCCCGGCGAGCCTCGGCCACGGCCGAGATCATGTCCCCGGCGAAGGTCACGGGCACCGCCCCGTCCATCGCCCCGGCGATCTCCTCGGCCGCCTCTCCCATCACCACCAGGGTCTTGACATGAGTTCGGACGGCCTCGCGGAGGGGCTCGAACCGCCCCCGCTTGTTTCGCCCTCCCATGATCAGGACCACCGGCCCGGAAACCGCCTCGAGGGCCCGGGCCACCGCGTCGATGTTGGTCCCCTTGGAGTCGTCCACGTACCGGACGCCGTCCACGCAGGCCACGGGGGTCATCCGGTGAGGCAGCCCGCGAAAATCCTCGAGGGCCGACGTGATCCCGTCGGGAGTGGCCCCCGCGGCCAGAGCGGTCAGGCCGGCGGCGGCAATGTTTTCAGCATTGTGGGCACCGGGGAGATGGACCGCCGTCAGGTCCGCGGTGAATCGAGGCCCCGCTCCCGTCGGCGGGTCAAAGACGAGTTGATCTCCCTCACGGACCGCCCCCCGCTCCCCGGCCCGAACCCCGTGGAAAACCCAAATCCGGCTCCGGATGCCGTCGGCGGCGGCCCGGACCCGGGGGTCGGCTCCGTTGATCACGGCCACGTCCTCGGGCGTCTGGTTCATGAAAATCCGTCCCTTGCTCCGGGTGTAGGCGTCCATGTCGGCGTAACGGTCCAGATGATCCGGGGTGATGTTCAAAAGCGTCGCCACCCGGGGCCGGAAGGTCTCGATGGTGTCGAGCTGAAAGCTGCTCAGCTCGACCACAATCCGGTCCGGCCGCTCCCCCCGGTCAACGGCCCCGATAAGCGGGTCTCCGATGTTTCCCCCCATGAAGACCGACCACCCGGAAGCATCCAGCATCCGGGCCACCAGCTCGGTGGTGGTGGTCTTGCCGTTGGTGCCGGTGATGGCGACAATCGGCCGGTCCACGAAACGCGCCGCCAGCTCGATCTCCCCCATCACCGGAACTCCCCGGTTCGCCGCCGCCACCAGAGGCTCCAGAGTGTGGGGGACGCCGGGGCTGAGGACCACCGCGTCGATACCGGTCCAGTCGAGGGCTTCCAGATTCCCCGCCTCTCCGGTCAACACCCGGGCGCCGAGATCCGCCAGCTCCGCCACCTTATCGCTCAGGGTCCCGAACTCAGCGGTGTCGGCGGCCGTCACCACGGCGCCCCGGCGCCGGAGAAACCGGGCCACCGCCGCCCCGGTCACCCCCAGGCCCACCACCAGAAAGGACCGGCCATCCACCGCCATCCCCCGCATGGCAGCCCCGGCTCCCATCAGCGGATCTTCAGGGTGCTGATGGAGATCAGCGCCAGGATAATGGCCACCACCCAGAACCGGACGATAACCTTGGGCTCGGGCCAGCCTTTAAGCTCGAAATGGTGGTGGAGCGGGGCCATCCGGAAAATCCGCCGGCCGTTGGTCATCTTGAAAAACCCCACCTGAAAGATCACCGACAGGACCTCGATGACAAAAAGCCCCCCCACCAGGACGAGGAGAATCTCCTGCTTGGCGATCACGGCCACGGTCCCGATGGCCCCTCCGAGGGCCAGGGAACCCACGTCACCCATGAAAATCTGGGCCGGGTAGGTGTTGAACCAGAGAAAGCCGAGGCCGGCGCCGGCCATCACCCCGCAAAAGACGCTGATCTCCCCGCTCTGGACCACGTAACGGATCTGAAGGTAATTGGCGATCTCCACGTGGCCGCTGACGTAAGTGAAGATCATATAGGTCACCGACACGATGATCACCGGCCCGATGGCGAGCCCGTCGAGGCCGTCGGTGAGGTTCACGGCGTTGGAGGTGGCCACGATCACAAAGGCCGCGAACAGAATGTATCCCCACCCGAGGTCGGGGGAGATCCCCTTGAAGATCGGCACGATGAGATGGGTGTCGGCATTGGGGGCCATGTAAACCAGGGTGCCGGCCAGGATCGCCAGGGCCGTCTGAAGGGCGATCTTCCCCCAGCCGGAAAGCCCCTTGTTCCGCTTTTTCACCTGCATCAGGTAATCATCGATGAACCCGACCGCTCCATAAGCGATGGTCACGAAAAGGACCACCCAGATATAGCAATTGGTGAGATCAGCCCACAACAGGGTGGAGGTCACCATGGCGAAGATAACCAGAAGCCCGCCCATGGTGGGGGTTCCGGCTTTGGTGTGGTGGCTCTGGGGACCTTCTTCCCGGATGTATTGGCCCACTTGAAGGGTTCGGAGCCGCCGGATCACCCACGGCCCCAGGATAAAACAGATCAGAAACGCCGTCAGGCCGGCGTAGATCGTCCGGAAAGTGATGTACCGGAAGACGTTAAACGCGGAGATGCTGGTGTGCAGCGGATAGAGGAGGTGATAGAGCATCAGTCAGCTTCTTTTCATGGGTCGATGAGTGCGTGGATAATGGTTTCCATGCCCATGGCCCGGGAGCCCTTGATCAGAACCCAGTCCCCCGGCCGCAGGGCATCCGCGAGGGCCCGGGTGACATCATCCCGGCTCCCCGTAACGATTTGGCGATGTTTCATGCCGGCCGCCGATGCCCCCCCGGCAACCGTTTCAGCATACTTTCCGACGACATAGAGGCGCCGGATGCCGGCTTCGGCGGCGGCGGCACCGACTTCCCGGTGGAGCGCCTCGGCCTGAGCCCCCAGCTCGTACATATCCCCGATCACCAGGATCGACCGCCCGGCCCCGGCCAGGGATTTCAAGGTCCCAATGGCCGCCGCCATGGAACCGGGATTGGCGTTGTAGGTGTCGTCGATGATCCGGACGCCGCTTTCAGTCCGGCGGATTCGCATCCGGCCGTCCACCGGGCGGAAATCCCCCAGGCCGGCGGCGATCTCCGCCGGCGTCAGGCCCAGGAGGTGACCGGCCGCCGCCGCGGCAACCGCATTAACTACCATGAACCGGCCCGGCACCGCAAGGTGAACCGGGACCCGATCCCCGCCGATCACCAGGGTAAAGTTGAGCTCGCCCCCTTCCTCGGCGATGGCTTCCGCCCGGATCTCAGCCGGCGCCTCGACCCCGTAACGGATGGATCGACGGCCCGAATCGGTCCAGCCGGTCCGCCGGGCGACCTCGGCCACCCGGCCGTCGTCGGCGTTGACCGCCACCGCCGCCGTCGGAGCCATCTCCTCGAAGAGCTCCCCCTTGGCCGCCGCGACTCCCTCGATGGAGCCGACCCCTTCGAGATGAGCCGGCCCGACGTTGGTGATCAGGCCGATGTCCGGCTGGCAAATCCGGGTCAACCGCCGGATCTCTCCGAGGGCGTTCATTCCCAGCTCCACCACCGCCACCTGGTGGTCGGCCGAAAGGCTCAAGAGCGTCAGGGGCAGGCCGATCTCGTTGTTGAAGTTCTTTTTCGGCTGGAGGGTGACAAACCGCCGGGAGATGACCGCCGCGGCCATCTCCCGGGTGCTGGTCTTCCCGTTTGACCCGGTGACGGCGACCACCCGGACCCCGGCCCGCAGACGCTGAGCCCGTCCGAGCGCCCCCAGGGCCCGAAGGGTCTCATCGGCCCCGATCACCGCCGTCCCCTCCCGGCCCCATTGGGCCACGGGCCAGTCGCCGGCCCGGGCCCCGGCCACCAGGACCCCCCGGGCCCCGGCGGCAACGGCATCCGGAACAAACCGGTGTCCGTCGTGATGGTCGCCGCGGATGGCGACAAACAGAGTGCCGGGAACGACCGACCGGGAATCGATGCCGACGCCGGTCAGAGGAACCGTCGGCGCGCCGGCGAGGAGCGTCCCCCCGACCGCTTCGGCCACCTCACCCGCTGTCCAGCATAAGGGCTCAGGATTCATGGCGGATCTCCAACCGGGCGTTCCGCAGCGCGTTTCGGGCCACGGCCCGGTCATCAAAGGGAAGCACCCGGCCTTTCACGATTTGATAGGTTTCATGGCCCTTGCCGGCGATGAGCACGACGTCATCGCGCCGGGCCGCCCGGATCGCCAGGTCGATGGCCGCCCGGCGGTCCGGAAGAACCAGATAACCCCGCTCCCATCGGCCGTCGAGGAGATCCTCGGGCGTCAGGGCCAAACCGCCCGCCCCCTCCGCCGTCACGCCGGGGAGGATTTCGGCGATGATCGCCTCGGGAACCTCGGACCGGGGGTTGTCTGAGGTCACCACCGCGAGGTCGGCCCCCCGAGCCACGATCCGCCCCATCTTGGGCCGCTTGTCCCGATCCCGGTCCCCGCCGCAGCCAAAGACGCAGAGAATCCGGCCGGGGGTCAGGGGCCGGAGGGCCGCGAGGACGTTTTCCAGGGCATGGGGGGTATGGGCGTAATCGACGAAAACAAACCGGCCGTCCGGGTCCGGGACCCGTTCGAGCCGCCCGGGCACCGCGCCGGCCGCCTCGATCCCGGACGAGATCGCTTCGAGGGATAGCCCGGCCGAGATCCCGACCCCGACGGCGCAAAGAATATTTTCGATGTTGTGCGCCCCGATAAGGGCGGTCTGGAAGGAAAACGGCCCCGCCGGGGTGGTGATCGTCCCGGCCATCCCCGTAAGCCCGCTCCGGGAAACCATCGCTCGAACCGCCGGATCGCCGTCGGTGCCCACGGTGATCGGCGGGGGATTGAGCCGTCCGGCCAGAACCCGGCCCCGGGCGTCATTGACGTTGATCACCGCCCGGCCCGGAGACGGCCCCTCTTTCAGGTGCCGGGTGAAAAGGCGCTGCTTGACCTCCCAATAAGCGTCCATGTCGCCGTGGAAGTCGAGATGATCCTGGCTCAGGTTGGTAAAGACCGCCACGTCCAGGGGGCAGCCCTCGAGGCGGTGGAGCGCGATGGCGTGTGAGGAGGCCTCCAGGGCCACGTGGGAGACCCCGGCGTCGGCCATCTCCCGGAGGATTCGCTGGAGCTCGGGAGCCTCGGGAGTGGTCATGGATGCGGCGGTCTGGGTTCCGCCATACCGGTAGCTGACCGTCCCGATGACCCCGGCCGGCCGGCCCGCCGCCTGGAGCATCCGATCGACCAGAAAGGTCACGGTGGTCTTTCCGTTGGTCCCGGTGATCCCGATCAGAAAAAGCTCCTCGGCGGGGTGACCGTGGAACCGGGCGGCAATCCGGGCGATCTCCCGGCGGGTATCGGGAACGACGACCACCGGCGCATCGACGGCCCCCGCCGGCGGCTTTTCCACCACCAGGGCGGCGGCCCCGGCCGACAGGGCATCCCCGATGAAATCGTGGCCGTCGGCGGTAAAGCCGGGAATCGCCACAAAAAGCCCGCCGGGCTGGACCTCCTGGGCCCGGGTGTGGATGGACCGGATTTCGGGGTCCGGTCCCGGCGTCGGGGGAGTGGAGAGCAGATCGGAGAGCCTCACCCGTCGGCTCCGGTTCCCCGGGCAGCGGTCAGCCGGCCCGTGTCGGTCAGGGGAGGCACATTCAGGGCATTCAAGGTTTCCTCGGCAATCCGGCGAAAAACGGGGGCCGCCACAATCCCGCCGTAATGATGCTTTACCGGCTCGTCCACCACCACCAGAATCGCCACTTCAGGGGCATTGGCCGGGGCAAACCCCACAAAGGACGCAATGTACTTGCCATCGGCGTAAGCCCCCCGGTCGTCAATCTTCTGAGCGGTACCGGTCTTGCCACATGCCGGATACCCGGTCAGAGCCGCCCGGGTCCCGGTCCCCCCACTTTCCACGACCTTCCGCATCATCCGGCGGACCATCCGGGCGGTTTCCACCGAGACGGCCCGGCGGACGGTCTCCGGCTCGAACCGGCGGACCGGCCGGCCGTCGAAGTCAGTGATGGCCTGGACAATCCACGGCTTCATCAGGACCCCATCATTGGCCAGGGCGGCCACGGCGGTGACCAGTTGCATCGCCGAAACGGAAAGGCCGTGACCAAAGGCGATGGTCCCCGTGTGGATCTTCGACCAGCGATGATAGGGAGCCAGGCTCCCGGCGGTCTCCCCGGGACAGTCGATCCCGGTTTTCTCGCCGAACCCGAAGGCCCGCAAGGTCCGGTGGAGCGGTTCCGGCCCGATCATCTCACCGACCTTCACCGCCCCGATGTTGCTGGAAAGCTGAATGATTTTCTCCAGGGTGAGCCATTCGTGGGAGCCGGTGTCGTGGATCACCGCGTTCCCCACCTGATAGGCCCCTTTTTCGCAATAGAAGATGGTCTCCGGAGTACACCCGCCCGATTCCAGTGCCGCGGCGGCACTGAAAATCTTCAGGGTGGAACCCGGCTCGAATGCGTCGGTGATGGAACGGTTCCGCCAGCGCTCCCGGCTGAACCGGTCAAAGGCGTTGGGGTTGAAAAACGGGTAATGGGCCAGAGCCAGAATCGCCCCGGTCCGGGGGACCATGACAATGGCGATCCCCGAGCTGGCCCCGACCTCCCGGACCCCTTCGGCCAGGGCCGTTTCAGTAATAAATTGGACGGTCCGGTCGAGGGTCAGGACTATGCTGTTGCCGGTCAGATTGTCCAGGCCCGGCGCGTCCGACCCGAACCCCCGCCCCAGAGCGTCCCGCAGGACGGTGACCGATCCGGTCCGGCCCTTGAGATGCCGGTCGTAGAAAAACTCCAGCCCCTCGAGACCGTGACCGTCGATCCCGGTGAAGCCGATCAACTGAGCCGCCAGGGACCGGTTCGGATAAAACCGCCGGTGCTCCTGGATAAAATCAATTCCTTCAATCCGGAGCCGTCGGACCGCTTCGGTCTCCCGAGGGGTTATCTGCCGCTTCACCCAGACAAACCGACGCCGGCCCGTCAACTGGTCGGTCAGGGACCCGACATCCATGCTCAGGGCGGTCGCCAGGGTCCGAGCGGCGGCGGCCGGCCCCTCGATCCGCGGGGGATAGGCGGCCACCGACGGAACCGCAAGGCTCACGGCCATCTCCCGGCCCCGGGCGTCGTAAATGGTTCCCCGCTTTCCCCGGAAGGAAAGGGATTTTTCATACTCGCCGGCGGCCCGCTGGGACAGCCAGGGCCGGCAATAGACCTGGAGATGAACCGCCCGCCCCCCGATGACCAGAAACCCCATGACGAAAAGGGCGGCAACCAGCTTGATCCGCAAGCGAGGCGCCTTGAGGTGGGGGGCTTTCATGGGAGCACAACCATCTGATCCGGCCGGGGGGTTATGAGATCGAGGTCCTTCCGGGCGATCCGGGCGATCCGCTCCGGAGACTCCAACCGGGCCAGCTCGATCTTCAAGCTGTTCTGCATGGCCAACAGCTCCCGGTGACGCTCGCCTTCCCGGGAAATCTCATAACCAACCCGGAAACATTGGACCCGACACCACGTGTACCCCAGAAGCTGCAAGATAAAGATGCCCATGATCACCACCCATATCCCCGCCTGTTTCAGATCCCGGCCGTTTTGGGGTTGTGTGTCGCCGTTTGGCTTCATTCGCCGATCTTTTCCGCCGCCCGGAGCCGGGTGCTCCGGGCCATGGGGTTCAATTCCACCTCCGCCGGGTCGGGCCGGAGCGGCTTTCGGGTCAGGACACGGAAGCAGGGGAACCGGCCGCAGGCGCACCGGGGAAGCGCCGGCGGGCAGATGCACCCCTTTTCCATCTCCTGAAACCGCCGTTTGACAATCCGGTCCTCCAATGAATGAAAGGCGAGGATGCAAAGCCGGCCGCCGGGCCGGAAAATCGCCGCTCCCGCTTCAGCCAGAGCCGCCAGAAATCCGTCCAGGTGGGCCAACTCCGCGTTGACCGCGATCCGAAGCGCCATGAAGGACCGGGTGGCCGGATCGATCCGACCGGACCCGCCATGGCGGGGGCCGGGAATCGCCGACCGGATCACCGCCGCCAATTCCCCGCTGGTCTCAAATGGCTGTTCCCGCCGGCGAGCCACGATCCGGCCGGCAATCCGCCGGGCAAACCGCTCCTCGCCGTACTCCCGGAAAATCCCCGCCAACCGGTCCCGGTCCAGCCGGTTGACCAGATCCCGGGCCGTCTCCCCGGACCGCCGGTCCATCCGCATGTCCAGCGGCTCATCAACCGAAAAGGAAAACCCCCGCCCGCCATCCCGAATCTGGTGGAAAGAGACCCCCAGGTCGAGAAGCACCCCGTCCACCGCCTCGATCCCCAACCGATCCAGGATCTCGGGGAGATTGGAAAAATTGTCGTGGACAAGCTGGAGCCCCTCACCAGCTTCCGCCAGGGTCTTCCGAGCGTTTTCAATGGCGTCGGCGTCCCGGTCGATCCCGATCAGCCGCCCGGCCGGCCCGATCCGGGAAAGAATCCGCCTCGCATGGCCGCCCCCGCCGAGGGTGCCGTCCACGTAAATCCCCCCCGGCCGGGGAGCCAGAAAGTCCAGGACCTCCCGGACCATAACCGGCGTGTGACGATAGCCCACCCCGTCAGAGTCCCAACTGAGCCACGTCGTTCCGGGTTCCCTCCCCCTTCAAGTCGGCCTCCATCTTCTGATTTTCCGCATCCCAACGGTCCTCGGACCAGATCTCGAACCGATTGAGCACCCCGACCAGGACGATCTCCTTTTCCAGATCAGCGTACCGACGAAGGGACGGCGGAACCAGAACCCGGCCCTGCTTGTCCATCACGCATTCGAACGCCCCGCCGATAAAGACCCGGCGGAACCGGCGCATGCTCTCGCTCTGCTCGGACATCGACAGAATCCGCCCCTCGATCGCCCGCCACTCATCCAGCGTATAGGCGAACAGGCAGCCGTCCATCCGGGACAGCATAAGCGCACTCTCCCCGCTCGCCTTGATCACGTCGCGAAATCGAGTCGGAATGATAATCCGCCCTTTGGCGTCAATGGTATGAGATGAGCTGCCCCTGAACATACGCGTCCCACGGCCTCCACCACTTTAATCCACTTACTCCACATAAAAGTACATAAACGACGCGATGTCAATGGTAAACCACCATCGGTATCCCACCTTTTTCTAACATTGGCAAGCATTCAGCGCGTCGGCCGGAGTCCATCCACCGAGTGGAGCAAAGTGGAGCTTCCGCTACCATACATGACATGAAAAGCCGTCAGGGTCAATGGGTCGAGTTGGGTAATATCGGGTAGAGATCCCCCCATGAACGACAACCGGAAGCAGGGGAGCTTAGACATCCGAGGTTTCCAAAACATCGGAGGTCTTCCGGTCGGGAAAGGGGGCAGGAGGGTTGGATCTGACGCTGACCCGGAGAGCGCGGGCGTCCCGCCCGCTCATTGTAGGGGCGGACCTTGCGACCGCCCGTTCCGGGGCAACCACGGGTAGCCGGGGCTCCGCCCCGGTCTGGTATGTCCAGCCCCTTCAGGGCTTGGTCAGCGCCGAAGGCGCGAATTGATAAAGGCCAGGGCAACGCCCTGGTAACCGGTAAAACAAACCATTAAGCCCTGTAAGGGCGAACTAGAAGCTCAGGACTGGGTGCCGCCTATTGTAGGGGCGGACCTGCGTGTCCGCCCGTCTAAGGCAACCACGCAGGTTTGCCCCTACTATGGTGAGACCTCCGAGGTTTCCAAAAAATTTGGAAACCTCGGAGGTCTCTAGCGGCGCCTGGGAGCGCGGGCGTCCCGCCCCCATATTGTAGGGGCGGCCCTTGCGGCCGCCCGTTCCGGGGCAACCACGCAGGTTTGCCCTTACATGGTGAGACCTCCGAGGTTTTTTTGTTGGAAGACCTCCGAGGTTTTGGGAAAGACCTCCG